>CAZQIJ010000337.1:0-5210 GCA_964592955.1 uncultured Anaerolineaceae bacterium | reverse complement strand
TCACCCCTTCGCCCCAGGGAGAAGGGGCGGGGGATGAGGGCTTCACACGCAAAACCGGGCTGAGTAGCTGCGCGTATACCTTGAATGACAGCAACTATAGCGAACTCACCCCACCCGGCGCAGCATGCCTCACTGATCTTTCATATGTACAAGCTGCGCATGTGCAAGCTGCGCATGTATAAGCTGCGCATGTGCAAGCTGCGCACGCCTGCCAGCACAGGCAGCGATACTGAGGACGACACGCAGACGGAATCCAGACTCACGGGGCGCAGGGCAGCGCCGCCACGCCGAACCCGCCTCATTTGGGCATGGCGGCATTCAGCGCTTCTGCGATGTTGCGCACCGCGATAATTTCCAGCTTCGGGGTGACCCCTTCCAGCGGGCGGCGCATCCTGGGCACCAGCGCGCGCTTGAACCCGATCTTGGCGGCCTCGTTGAGGCGCACTGCAAGCTGGCTTACGGCGCGCAGTTCGCCACTTAACCCCACTTCCCCAATCAACACCATATCGGCGGGGACGGCTTTATCGTAATAGCTGGACGCCATCGCCGTCGCCATCGCCAGGTCAGACGCCGGTTCGCTGATCTTCAGACCGCCGATGACGTTGACGAAAATATCCTGTTCCTGGAGTTTAAGACCCACGCGCTTGCCCAGCACCGCGCTGATGAGCAGCAGGCGGTTCATATCCACGCCCACGGGAGTGCGGCGCGCATTGCCGAAACTGGTGGGGCTGGTGAGCGCCTGCAGCTCAACCAGCAGCGGGCGCGTGCCTTCCATCGTGACGGCAATTGCAGACCCTGCCGCATTCACCACGCGCTCCGCCAGAAATGCTTCGGACGGATTCGGCACCTCGACCATACCCGCGCCCTGCATCTCGAAGACGCCGACTTCGCTTGTCGCGCCAAAACGGTTCTTAACGCTGCGCAGCAGGCGGAAAGCCTGGTACTGGTCGCCTTCCAGGTACAGCACCGTATCGACGATATGTTCCAGCACGCGCGGCCCGGCGATGCTGCCATCTTTGGTTACATGGCCGATGAGAAATACGCTGATGCCGCTGGACTTGGCCAGCGTCTGCAGACGGCTGGCACACTCGCGCACCTGGCTGACCAATCCCGGCGACGAGTCGATTTCCTCGCTGTAGACGGTCTGGATGGAGTCCACGATGAGGATGATGGGGTTAAGCTGCTGGACATGCTCGAAGATATTGCCCAGGTTGGTTTCGGTGAGCAGGAACAGGTCTTCGGCCTCCAGCCCCAGCCGCTCTGCGCGCATTTTGATCTGCCGCGTGGATTCTTCGCCAGAGACATACAGCACACGGCCCACCGTTTTCGCCAGCACGGCAGACAATTGAATCAGCAGTGTGGATTTGCCGATGCCTGGATCGCCGCTGATGAGCGTGATACTGCCGGGGACGATGCCGCCGCCCATCACCCGGTTGAATTCCTCTACCGGCACGTGATAGCGTTCCTCGGCCTGGGTGGAGATTTCGTTGAGGCGCTGTGGCAGCGCGCGCGACGGGCTGAGGGTCTGGCGGGTTTGTGCGCTGGCGCTGGGCTTGCGCACTTCCTCGGTCATCTCCTGCATGGTATTGAATTCGCCGCATTTGGGGCAGCGTCCCATGTACTGCGGGGTTTGCCGCCCACAGTTGGAGCATACATATTTGGTACGCGTTTTCGCCATGACGTTTGCCTGAGCATTATGAACATTTGTGCGGCCTGTATTGTAGCACAGTTGCGGGCGTTTGGAACTGGCATGCGCAGCGCGTGCAGTGCTGTGTGGTAACTGCCGTGTTCCTGCTGCCCCGGCGCAGCGCGACAGGTGTTATAATGTGCGGAGTTGGTTGGATTCGTTTTCAGTAGAGAAGGTCAAACGATGTTAAGAATAGTCGTTTTGTTCATGCTGGTGGCGCTGACTGCCGCCTGTGGCGACATCGCACCCACCGGGGATACTTCCGCCGATGAAGAAGCCGCACAAAGCCTTATGCCCACCATCGGCGGTTACACCTCCATACAAACAGACAGCGTGCAGGATGCGATTGCCTCGGTCACGGGCGCTGGCTCGGTAGCCACCGGCAACGTGATTGCGGCAGCCGCCATCGCCCGTATTGACGCGATGATTGACTGCTATCGCGGGGTGGGGGCGGTGGATGCGCGCATGTTTGCATCCACATCGCTGGTCAACGGCGTTCCGGTCGTGGGGGCGCTGGCCATCGTCAACCAGACGCGGCTCGTCAACAACTTTTTGCAGTGTGCGGCAGATCCCGGCGGAATGCGCGCCCAGGGTGCAAACCAGGTCTGCACCGGCTCTGGACAACTGGAGGTGAACGGTGAATCCATCGCCTATGTGTATGCCGCCAGCAACCAGGTGCTGTGCACCGCGTTCGACAACCACTTCAACACGCTGCGAAGTGGAGGATAACCAGCCGCCATGTTTGCGCTCAGAAAGCTGGTCAAACGGATCTGGACAGATTTCGTCGAAGGGCGCAACGTCGAAGCCTACTTTGTGACGGGCATCGCCTTTGTGATCGCCGTCCTGGGTGTGTTTGGCGATACCATTGACATCAGGGTGCAGCTTGCGGCTATTCTGGCGGCGCTGGGTGTGCTGGTCTTTCGCACCACCGTCCCGGAAGAAACAGACATTGACCTGGACGCAGTGCTGAAGGATCGTCAGGGATACCGCCCGTTTCAGGAATTCCTGGAAGGGGCAGATACCGTGCTGATCTATGGGCCGTCGGCAGTCAACATTCTGCGCCAGATCGACCTGATCGAGCGCAAAATTCTTCAGCGCGGCGGGACGGTGCGCATACTCCTGCAGGATGCCAGCGAAAAAGGCGCGATGGACATCCTGCATCGCCAGCTAGACAAGATCCACGATCTGGATAACGACATCCAGAGTTCGCTGCGCACGCTGGAACGGGTGAAAGCAACGCTGAAGCGCGGCACGCTGGAATACCGTGTGCTGCCCTACAGCCCCGGTTTCAGCATCATCCTCATCGATCCTGACGGCATCGGCGGACGGCTCACGGTTGAATTTTTCGGCTATGAGAACGAGCGCATTCACGAGCGTATGCACATCGAGATTTCGCGCACGCAGTCCGCATACTGGTTTGAGTACTGGCAGAAACAGTATGAGCTGATGTGGAATTCGGCGCGCGAAGTGTAGGATTTCGTTTGAGGGGGTGCTGGAACGCGGGCGATCATTCGCGCAGATGCGCGGCGATCACCGCTTCCAGGGCCGCGTGATCCACATGGTTATAGATGGCCCCAGCCGGGTACACGATCAGGTTGGGGCCAGCGCCGCACATGCTGAGGCACGACGCAGTTTCCAGCTTCACACGCGGGGGGTATGCCCCGCCGTTGAGGTCAGCAATGCGCGGCTGAAGCTGGTGATAGAGCGCGTCTGCGCGGCGGCCCATGTTGCAGAACTGCCCCCGGCACAGCACCACGCGTTTGCGCTGCGGTTGGTCTGACATCACGCTTCCCCAGGTCCAGATTGCGTGTGCCGTCTATTGTAGCGGCTGCGGGCCGGGCGTACCACCGTCGGGAAACCGGCGGATACGCGCCTCGCACGGGGGCGCGGCGGGTTGTATCATAAGGGCATGAAACGACTCAGAACCCTCTCACGCACACAGAAACTGCTGCTGGCGCTGCTCGCCGTCCTTACGGTGAGTGGTGCTTTTGTTTATGCCTGGCTGTTTGTGGGGCTGCCGTCCATTGACGATTTTGAAGATGGGCTGGTGCTGCCGTCCACCCGCATCTTCGACCGCAACGGCACGCTGCTCTACGAAATTCTGCCGCCAGAAACCGGGCGCAGTGTGTCCGTCAGCCTGGCAGATATCCCGGATCACTGCGAGAACGCCGTCATCGCCACCGAGGACGCCAACTTCTACACGCATCCTGGCGTGGATGTGGTGGGGGTGGCGCGTGCCATCTGGATTAACGTGCGCGGGGGCGACGTGCTGGCCGGTGGCAGCACGATTACCCAGCAGCTTGTGCGCACGGTGCTGCTCGATCCGCAGCAGCGCGCCGAACGGACGCTCCAGCGCAAACTGCGCGAGATGATCCTGGCGCTTCAGTTGCAAGCGGTCTACAGCAAAGCGCAGGTGCTGGAACTCTACCTGAACCAGGTTTATTTCGGCAACCTGGCCTACGGCATCGAAGGGGCTGCGCGGGCCTATTTCGCAAAATCCTCGCGCGACCTGTCGCTGGCGGAATGCGCGCTGCTGGCCGGGATCATCCAGAATGCGACGCTGCACGATCCCTTTACGCGGCTCGCAAGCGCCAAAGCCCGGCAGGATGTCACACTCGGCCTGATGGTCGCTAACGGGTTCATCACGCAGCAACAGGCCGATGCCGCCGCCAGGGATGCGCTGCAATTTGCGAGTGTGCCCTTCCCTATCGAAGCGCCACACTTCGTGATGGCGGTATGGCAGCAGTTGGAACGCGATTACCCGGAACGGCTGTACCGCGACGGCCTGGATGTGGTGACAACAGTTGATGTGAACTGGCAGCGCACGGCCCAGGCGCTGGCGAACCGGCAGCTTGATGAACTCAACCACCCGCCGCCGGATTCGCGCCCGCCGGCCAACGCCAGCAACGCGGCGCTGGTCGCTATCGATCCCTATACCGGGCAGGTGTGGACGATGCTGGGCAGCCCGGACTATTTCGATGAGACCATCGACGGCGCGGTGAACGCGGCGCTGGCGCTGCGCCAACCGGGAAGTACGCTTAAGCCTTTCACCTATGCCGCCGCGATGTCGCCCACGCGCCCCGACCCCTGGACGGCAGCGACGGTCGTCCTGGACGTACACACACCGTTCATCACACAGCGGCTGGAAAGTTACGCACCGGCCAATTACGGCTTTGCCGAACACGGCCCGGTCAGCGTGCGCGAGGCGCTGGCGTCTTCCTATAACATCCCGGCAGTGGTGGCGCTGGACGCCATCGGTGTGGAAACCATGCTTACGCTGGCAGGCCGCGCCGGGCTGGAAACGCTGCTGGGCAAGCGCTACGATCTCTCTGTGACGCTGGGCGGGGGTGAAGTGCGCCTGCTGGATCTGGTGCGCGCCTACAGCATTTTCCCCAACGGCGGCTACCGTGTCGATCCGGCCTTCATTCTCAGCATCGAGGTGCGCGGCGGAGAAACCCTCTACACCTGGCAGGCTCCGCAGCGCCGCGAGCGCGTGCTTGATGAGCGGGTGGCCTATCTGGTC
>CAZQIJ010000336.1:0-5211 GCA_964592955.1 uncultured Anaerolineaceae bacterium | reverse complement strand
CAGTCAAGCCAGGCGAATTGATCTGCGCAACAACGGTGAGCGGAACAGGCTCATTGAGGGTCACGATGGTTGCCTGATCCACCAGAATATCGAGGTTAACAGGCACATCCGCACTGACGGGAATTGTCCAATCAATGGTCGCCTGATCCAACCCGATAAAGCTGCTGTGCAATCCGGCGACGAGCGGTGTCGCAATGTTCTGCTTGATATCAAAAATCAGCAGCACCAGCGCGAGCAGAACCACCACCAGAATAATATTGACGATGAAGGAAAAGATGACCATGAAGCGCCAGAAAAACTTACCGATCGCCTTTAATACGCGCATGACTGCCCTCTGAGCGAGTTTGTAGAGAAAGACTGCCCAAACTATACACCCACCTCAGGTGAACAGCAAATAAAGGCTCAGTGCCCGCGCAGCACTGCCAGCACAAAACGCGGCAGGCGCATCATGCGACCCAGGCGGCTGGGTTGCAGATACAGCCGGTACAGCCATTCCAGACCGGCACGGCGCATCCACAGCGGCGCGCGCGGGATCACGCCAGCGACAAAGTCGAATGCGCCGCCGATTCCCATCGCCATGTGGACTGTGAGGCGCGGCAGATTGCGCGCAATCCATTTATCCTGCACGGGTGCGCCAAAAGCCACAAACAGGAGATCGGCATGGCTTGTGTTTACGCGCCGCACGATGTCATCTTCTTCTTCCGGGGCAGGGCTGCCGCTGTACGTTCCGGCGATACGCAGTCCGGGATAACGTTGGCTAAGGATCGCAGCCGCTTTCTCTGCGACTCCGGGAGCAGCCCCCAGCAGGAACAGGCTCCAGCCTTCACGCGCGGCGCGCTCCGCAATCAACGGCAGCCCGTCTGAACCGGTCACGCGCTCTGGCAGAGGTTGCCCCACATGCCGGGCCGCCCAAAGCAATCCCACGCCGTCCGGCACACACAGGTCAGCGCGCAGCAGGATGTTGCGAAAGTTCACATCGCGCCGGGCGATCATCAGAAATTCCGGATTGGTCGTGCAGACGTGATAGGCGCGATCCCCGGCGCGAACCCACTGCGCGATCAGGTCGAGCCACTCCGCAAATGTAATGGCATCAATCGGAATTCCGAGAATCGTTACGCGCCGGGCAAATGCAGGGTTGAACGGGCGCACGGGAACAGGCGGCGGCGGTTCATCCGTCATCAGCGCGCGTGCAGCGGCCAGGACCTGTGCAGGCGTTACCATGCGCATACAGGTGTGGGCCGCACAGCCGTCTCGCAGACCCACTTCGTGCCGCACATAGCTGCATGGGCTGCATAGCGGTGCGCTGCGCATCACAACGGCCCTTTCTGTGCTGCCATCCGGGGGCACCCAGGGGCCCCACGCCTGATGGTTGCTGGGGCCGAAAATCGCCACGACACGCGCACCGGCAGCCGCCGCCAGATGCATCACACCGCTGTCAGCGCCGATGAAGACATCACTCTGCCGCAGCACAGCGGCCAGCTCTGGCAGTGTGGTCTTCCCGGTCAGATCCAGTACAGGTGAGCGCATCGCCCCTAAGACAGCAGGCGTATCGTCACCACGACCGCCGACCAGCACAATTTGTGCGCCATCCTGCGCATGGAGCGCATCTGCAACCGCTGCGAAGGCCTGTGGTGCCCAGCGCCGCGCCACACTGTACCCACCGCTGCCAGCATGAATGACCACCCGCTTTGCACCCGCAGCCAGGGCGGGCAGGGCATAGTCCCCCTGCGCCACACGTGCAGGACGCGGCGCAGACGACGCGCCGAGCAGCCCCACCAGATCCAGCCAGTACTGCGCTTCATGTTTCGCGCCGAAACCGGCATCGGGAATCCGGTCCGTCAGAAACCAGCCGTTGCCGTTTTCCAGGCCGATGCGCCGCCGCGACCGCAGACCCATCAGCGCAAACTTCAGCGTCCCGGCGCGAAGCGTAAAATGGCGAAAGTAGATCACGACATCAAACCGCAGGCTTAACAACCGGCGCAGATAACGCGGACGGAGCAGCGCGCGGCTGCCGTTGAACTGCTGCCGGTCAAAGGTGATCAGTTCGTCTACCAGACCAAGCCCCTCAACGACAGGCGCGGCATGAGCGCTCGTCAGCAGCGCGATATGTGCCGAAGGCTGTGCCTCGCGCAGCGCAGAAAGTGCCGGGGTCGAAAGAATCAGGTCTCCGATATCTGCAAACTGGACAATCAGAATGCGCATTAGCACGCACGCTCCAGCGTTTCAAAAGCAGCGAGTGCCGCACGGGCAGCGGCCTGCCAGGTAAAATGCCCTGCCTGCAGCAATCCTTTTTCCCGCAACGACTGGCACAGGGCGGCATCGTCCAGGCGCAGCATCGCGGCGCTGATAGCATCGACATCGGTCGGCGAAACCAGCAGCCCGGCCTCTCCCACCAGCTCTGGCAGGCTGGACGTATTGCTGGCGATGACCGGCGTACCGCACAGCATCGCCTCCAGCACAGGAAACCCGAACCCTTCATACAGCGTAGGAAACACGAGCGCTGCCGCGCCCGCGTACAGTGCGCCCTTGTCGGCATCGTCCACATAGCCGGTCAGCAGCACCCCAGGGACGTTTTCAGCCCAGGCCGGATCGTACAGCCAGCCTTTGCCCCCCGCCAGCACCAGCCCGGTATCAGGATCTCCCACCTGTCGATACTGGGCAAACGCCTTCACAAGGCGTGCGATGTTTTTGCGTGGCTGCAATGTCCCTATGAACAGAAAATAGCGCGCTGGCAGGCCATATTTGCGGCGTATCGCGTCAGGATCGCCAGGGGTGGGGGCTTCCACGCCAGGATACACCACCTGTATCTTGTGTGGCGATGTGCCATAAAAGCGGGTCAGATCGTGGGCGGTGGCATGGCTGTCTGCCAGCACTACCGCCGCACGCGCCGCGCTGAAACGCGTCGTGATATCCAGATAGTGGCGCGACACAGTGGGGTGCGCCTGCGGAAAATACCTGAACCCCAGATCGTGAACGGTCACGGCGGCACGCCCCGGAAAAAAGAAGGGCAGGGTGTGCGCGGGGACAAACGTCAGATCAGGACGATCCTGCCACAAGGCGGCTGCAAAACGCCCGTGCGTCCACATCCGGCGCATGGGCAGCACCCGCGAGACAGCACCTTCAGGAAAGCGCTTTGGCGCGTCGCGGTAATAAAGGGTAATGTCGTGGCGGGTGCCCAGTTCCAGCAGACCGCGTATGAGGCGGATCGCGTAAGTTTCGGTTCCGGTGATGCGCGCTGCCGTTGTGCGGCTGGCGTCGATGGCGATGCGCAAGTTATCCGCGCCTTCTGAACAACAGCGGGAGTACCATAAAGACCAGCGCCGCCACCAGAACGACAACCGCCTGCTGCCGAATCACGGTCAGCAGGGTGGAATCCAGCAGGCCGGTTTGCGCCGCAATCATGAACGCTCCGCCTGCGATGCTGGCCAGCCCCAACGGAATCAGGCGTCCCATGGGTGGGAGCGCCAGCAGCGCGGTCAGGATCATCGCCACACCGCCAGCGGCAATCAGCACGCCCCAGCCATCCGCCGGTTCGAGGCCGCCAGGCAGCGTCAGATACCCCCATGCTCCGCCGCTCAGCAGAATGGCCAGCCCCGCGAACAGCGCGCCGCGCGCCCAGCGTCCCGAATTGAGCCAGTGCGCCAACAGGATCAGGCCGGTCAGCCCGCCCAGCAGCACAGCCATAAGCTCTGGCGCAGGTGGCAGCTCAGACAGCGTCAGGCTGAAGGTCAAGTAGGCACCAGACGCAATCAGCAGCAGCGCCGGAATCACCGACGCAGGCTGCCCGCGCTGAAGGCGCATGAGCGGTGGACGGGCAAAATGGTACGAGGCAATCCAGCGTGCATACTCTTCGTCTTCGCGCCGTTTCGCTTCCTGGCGCTCTTCTTCTGCCAGGCGCAGCGAATCCAGGCGCGCGCGCTCCGCCGCCTCCTGTGCTTCGCGCTCCGCGATCACATCTTCCAGCGATCCGACCGCGGCCAGCGCTGCCTCAATATCGAAGTCCGACGCAAAGCTCAGGGCAGCAGAATCAGGGTCTTCCACGCCAAACTCAACCTCGGTACCGGCAGGGGAAGGCACAGCGGCATCATCGGGATGCGCGAAGCCCGGCGCGGCCTCAGGATCGTAGGCCAGTGCGTCGTCAGCTTGCGCAGTTTCGTCAGATTCTTCCGGCTCAATGTCCGGTATGGTCGGTAGCGTTTCTTCTGTCATGCCGTGTATTGTGGCGGTTTTTGCTGTGGTATGCAACCCTTTGCATCGCGGTTCAGGGCGGGTTAAATTCATCCCCATACGTTGACTCAGTGGGTCACGGGCTATACGTATCGCCATTCGTTTCCTCGGCTTAGGTTCAAGCTACGCCTGTTGAATGGCGATGATCGTGCAAAGCGCCCCACTTAGCGGTCACCACGTTACTTTTAATCGCATCAATCGCCGTCTGACCGTCGAGAGGAGCACCTGCTGTGCGCGAACATTTTCTGCTGGATCCTGATGTCGTCTTCCTGAATCATGGCTCGTTTGGCGCGTGCCCATCCGATGTGTTTGAAATCTACCAGGACTGGCAGCGCCAGCTTGAACGGCAGCCGGTGCGTTTCATGGCGCGTGAGGCCCCGGCGCTGCTGGATGGCGCGCGTCACACCCTGGCCGAATACCTTCACACAGACGCGGGAAATCTGATCTTTGTCACCAATGCAACCACCGCCATTAACACGGTACTGCGTTCTTTGCCACTCCAGCCCGGAGACGAAGTGCTGGCAACCGATCACGAATACGGTGCGCTGGACTCCGCATGGGAATTCATCTGCAACCAGACCGGCGCGACATACATCCGCCACCCCATTCCGCTGCCCTATGACAGCAGCACCTTCACAGAGTCGCTGTGGTCTGCCGTCACACCGCGCACCCGTGTCATCTACCTCAGCCACATCACCTCGCCGACCGCGCTGATTTTCCCGGTAGGGGAGATCTGCCAGCGGGCACGCGAAGCCGGGATCCTCAGTGTGGTTGATGGCGCACATGCGCCCGGCCAGATTCCGGTTAACCTCAGCGCCATCGGCGCGGATTTCTACAGCGGCAACTGTCACAAATGGCTGTGCGCACCCAAAGGTTCCGCATTTCTGTATGCAAACCCGCAGAAGGCCGGTCTGATCGCGCCGCTCGTCATCGGTTGGGGAGAGCGCGGGGCGATCCCCTACACCGTCCGATCACCATTTGTCG
>CAZQIJ010000335.1:0-5235 GCA_964592955.1 uncultured Anaerolineaceae bacterium | reverse complement strand
GCGTGACGCATCAGCCCTACCCCTCCACCACGATAAACCCCTCGGCGGCAGCCCGGCTGATGAGGTGTTCGTTGGTCAGGACGCCGAACCGCCGTCTCAGCTTCTGCCGCACCCAGTACACCCGGCGGCGGTTGATGTTCAGCGCACACGCGATCTGCGAGACGTGCTGTCCCTGCGCCAGCAGTCGCAGCACCCGCAGTGCTTCGGGATCGATGTCGTAGACGTGTTCCGGCGATGCCATCGCGATGATGTACTCCGAGTTGGCGGTAGGGGAGAGGTAATTGCGTCCGCGCAGCGCCGAGGTCACCGCCAGCGGCAGGCACACCTGCAGCGGATCGTACCAGTACAGGTAGGCCGATGCCCCCTGCGCCAGCAGCTCGCGCATCAGCAGTCCGTTTTGAATCCTGCCGATCAGGATGATGCGCGTGGCAGGTGCCGCCTGACGCAGCCTCGCCAGCAGCCACAGCACATCTGTGTCCGGTTCCAGTGTCTCGCTGGCCACAATCACGCGCGGCGACGCATCGCGCATCGCTTGCAGCGCATCCGCCAGCGTATCCACCACCTTCACCGCGGCATGGGGCAGCCCTTCCAGCACCCGCGCCGCCCCGATCCCCAGCAGATCACTTTCCAGTGCCAGCAGTACCGTCATGTTTCCCCTCTCCTCCATGCCTTCAGGGTACCATGTCCGCCGTTCTGCTGCCCGAACAAAATCGCTGCGCAGCCTGTCAAAATTACAGCGGGTCAACCAGCAGTCCCAGACGCCGGGCCGCTGGCAGAATCTGCTCGTTGGTCGAAACATCCAGATGCTGCCGCAGCGTCCCCCGATAGCGGTAGACCACACCCACCGTCACCCCCATCAGGTCGGCGATTTCCTGTACGTTCATCCCATCCGCCAGCCCGTACAGCACATCCAGCTCGTTAGGGGTGATCTCTTTTTCGCTTCCGTCCCTGTCCACATACCGCCCATCCTGCCGCCGGATCAACTGCGCTCCGGCGTTCGGCGAGATGTAGATCTGCCCCCGGTGCCGGGGGAACAGACAGTCCTGCAAGACCGCGCGATTGCACTCGTCACGGTGGATGTACCCGCTCACCTGTGCTGCCATCAGCCGCCTCACAAATCTCACGCTCAACCTGCGGCTGATGACGACGATCCGCAGCCCCGGCGCGAGTCGTCGCCAGTGTTTCACCAGCCCGAACAGGTCGGCGTGCTCCGTCGCTGCTGTGTTGACAATCAGCGTATCCACCGCCATCCTCCGCAGCACCGCCTCGCACTGTGCGATATCCTCACACACCCCGACTACCTCAATCCCCAGAAACTCGCTCACCATTGCCCGCAAGCCGTACTGGCTCAGGGCATCGCGCTCCAGCAGCACCACACGTTCCATTCTGACAGTCCTCCAGAGTAAGCAAAAACAACAACTTTCTTTTTCGGCAGCGTTGGGGCAGAATTCGGTGTCATGCTTTATTTCATGTGTTATGTGTGGTATAGTGTAGGTCAGTTGGACTGAGAAAGCAAGCGATTTAGTGTTCCAAATCGCTACAGGAGACGCAATGCCCGAAACCCTCCCCATCCCCGAACAGCTCACCATCCTGTTCGAGACAATCCTGAAGGATGACGGTTCTCCTTACACCATGAAGGAGGTCGCGCGGATGACCGGGGTGAGTCTGGCGACCATGAGCCAGCTCCGTGCCGGGAAAGTCCCCAATCCCCAGTTCAACACCCTTCACGCCATTTCGACATTCTTCGGCGTTCAGCTCAACTACTGGGGAGCGCGCACCCGTGAGGAATGCTACGCCATCATCCACGAGGGCCGACGTGATGAAGGCGGGGAACAACTGACTGAAATCGGTCACATGGCTTCGCGCTTATCACCCGACGCACAGCGTGACCTGCTGAAAGTGATCCTGTGGGCGCAGGCAGCCGAGCAGCGTCTGCGCAAGGGCGAGGGGCTGGACACCATGCCGCATCTGGAGGACTACAACGATGCCGACTGCTGAGTCAGACATCACCATGGGACAGCGAATCGCCGTGCTGATCGCGGACGGTATCGACCCGCAGGGGCGGCACTACAGTATCCCGCAGGCCGCCGCTGCAGCAGGGGTATCCGACCAGGCACTCTTCAATCTGATCAGCGGTAAATCCGCCTCGCCGCTGATCGCAACGCTGCTCGGACTGTCGCAGCTCTACGGCATCAGGCTGAGCTACTTTGACCTGCCGACTGAAGATGCCTGCCGACGTTACCTGGCACATCACCAGCTGCAGGTCGCGCCGCCGCTGGTGCGGGAGATCGACGCGGCAGTCCGCCAGCTCTCGCCCAAAGGCCAGCGCAACATCCGCGCCCTCCTGAAATGGATGGGTCAGTAGCGCACCAGCGGGAACACGATCAGCACCGGCAGCGCGCCGACCAGGATGCCGAGCGCCACCTGAGCGACCGTGTGGTTGCGGGTCACGATGCGCGACCAGGCAGTGAGCAGCACCGCACCCACCGCAAACCCGATCAGAGGCGGGGAATTCAGCACCCCAAGCACGACCAGCGCCGTGAAACACCCGCTTATGACCGCCGTGTGGATCGAGATTTTCGTGAACAGGCTGTTGATGGCGAACTGAAGCGGTACCCACACCGCCAGCGCCAGCATACAGGCCACCAGCACATCGGGCGCATCGAACATCAGCGTCAGCGCCAGGCACACCAGCAGCGACGCCCCGCCCACCAGGTAGAGCGGACGCCGCACCTCACGCTGAAAGACGTATTCCCCGCGTCCCTCCAGAACCTTCACCAGCACAATCAGCGGTCCAAACAGGATCGCCAGCAGCAGCCCACCCCACATCAGCGCCACATTGAGCGGCATCTCGCGCACCACCGCCAGCATCGTGAGTACCCCAATGGTCAGCGGATGAAAGATCACGCTGACCGCGTAGGCAAACCGGTTGCGGTTATCTGGAATCATCTCAGTCATCGAGCCTGACCTCCGCCAGCGCGTGCACCAGCGCTTCATACTGCGGATGTGCGCGCTGAACAGCCATGATTTGCTGGTACAGGGCGTGATGCTCCGGTCGGAGTTCCAGCAACCGCCCGTAATCCAGGATGTTAATGGTCATGCGGTAGAGGTCCAGCTCAACATCCGACAGGCGCAGCAGGTTCGGACGGACGACCACCACATCCTGTGCCCCCACCCGCGCCAACACACGTGCTTCGAGCCGTATCAGCCGCAGTCGCAGCCACAAGCGCTGCGGCAGGAAGAGCAGCGTCTGCCAACGGTAGGGCAGGCTCAGCAGCACAATAATCACCAGCCCCAGGGACAGGGTTGGCATGACGAGCGCGCGGACGGCAGGCGGAAAGGGCTGGGAGGTGACGGCGGTGTAGCCGACCAGCACATTGGCAGCCAGGATTAGCGACAACAGGCTGTAACCGATGGCCACCATCTCCAGCTTCACCCGCGTTCCGCGCGCTGGCTCGTGCATGCGCAGTGCCCAGGTTCGAGGAATGAACACAGTGACCGTCACCGTCAGCAGCAGCAGGTCGCGCAGCGCGATGATGACATCGCGCGGGACGTCCCGCCCAGACAGCGGTAGTGCCGCAATCCAGGGGAAGCTCAGCGCCGCCAGCAACAGGTTAAGCCGCAGCAGATGCTGAGCAGATCGGTTGAGGGGATGCTCTGGAGATAACGCGACCAGGATGCGCAAATAGAGGTGAAACCACACCAGCAGGGCAGTGTGCTTGACATAGAGCGCGACAGGCAAACCGCCAAACATGCTGTCCACACTGCGTTCAGCTTCGGGTCCGCTCAGCGTCAGGACCAGACACATGCAGAACACCTGCGTCCAGTTGCTGCGTGCCCCCACGGAGTACAGCCGTCCCAGCCACCAGGCCCGGCTCAGTGCCGTCACAAAGACCGTCCACACCAGCATGACCGCTCCGAATTGATACGCGCTGCTCATCCTCGATCCACCTTTCCGGCAAAACCATAGAGCGACCCAGCAGTGATGGGGCTGACTGATGGGATCCCGGTCAGCGCTGCCAGCCGTTCAGCGGCCCTGATCTCGCGCTGAACCGTGTAGACGAAATACTCTGCTTCTTCCTCATACCCATCATGCACGCGGTTAGGCCCTGCCAGATGCACACGGCTGTCCGGGTCGATGTGCTGCAGCAGATCGTCAGAGAGCAGATCATTGGCCTTCCGCAGCGGGTGCGCCAGCAGGATGTGCCCCATCTCGTGCAGGACGATGTGATTGACATGAACCGGGTGAGCATCAGCAAGGTAGAAGATGAAATCCACCGTTGGGGTATGCACCAGTGCGCCGGATAACCCGGGCGAGAACTTGCCAGCCATCACCTGCATCGCGCGCCGCCTGAGCCACGCGACATGACGCACAAATCCGGTCGGGTCGAACTGAGTGAAGTCGTAGCGCAGGGAAGCGACGACCTCCTCGATGTGTTGGCGGTTCAGAGCCAAAGGACACCTCGGTTTGTAACACGGTATGCAATACTATCATGTTAACAGGTGCATAAAGCTGAGGGTAGTGTGAAATTCACGAAGTCGGCGCGTCTTAACAGTCCGGTAACGGTGCTGGTTACTCTGGATGCGCAAAATTCTCGGAATCCGAGAATTTTCGCACAGCAGATGCGCGATTTTGGCACGGCAATTGCGTGATTTTAGCGCGAAGCGTTCCGAAAAGGTGTGTTACGCTGAGTCCAAGAGGGATGACATACGAACTGTAATGAACATGAACACAGACCGACCGAGCGTGACATCAGGGATCCATACGGGGCAGCGTGGCGCTTTCGTATCCTGTGGTCACAAAGTGAACACCTCAGAGTCACAATTTGACATCCCCAATGTCACAAAGTGAACATCTGACCCCCTTCACCCTGTGTTACGCTGGAGTCATGGCAGGAGAAATGAGGTTTGCAACGAACATGACTGAGACACCTGGAGGCCGGGGCATCACCACCCCACACCTCACCCCCACCGATCGTTACGCGCTCGCTCGCGCCTTCGTCGGCCTGTCGTGGCGCGACGTCACCGTCCATCCGCTGCTGGCGCTCCTGCTGACCCACCTCGACCTCAACCGCCCGGAGGACATGGCGACGCTGCGCCGCCTGCTCGGACCGGAGCTGCTGCGCGACATCCTTGAGGTCGATCCCACCGCCCCGCCCCCACAGCCGCCGCTGCGCGCCGCAGACCTGCACCGCATCCCCCACCTGCCCCAGGCGGCACAGCTCACCTCGGAAC
>CAZQIJ010000334.1:0-5264 GCA_964592955.1 uncultured Anaerolineaceae bacterium | reverse complement strand
CCGCCACACTTCACGGCGGCAGGTGGTATCCGGCGGAGGTGGCGTGGGGGGCACACTGGCGGCAGTAACTTCAGCAGTGTGCGCCGCAACTGCTTCGGCGATGGCTTCTGCGCTCAGCGGCACCGCGGGACTGACCCGCGCCGGCAGGTTGCTGAGGAGGGGATCAGCAGCAGGTGTACCGGCATAGGGTTCCGGGTCAGCGGCTTCGGCAATTGCGCCAACGGTATCGAGCGCGAGGCGCAGTCGCGCGCCAGGGGGAACATAGGTTGTCGCTTCGCCAACCGTAACTTCGGCATCACCTGCCAGGCCGACCAGCCACAGCGCTTCGGTGGAAACATCCAGGCGCAGGGTCCCGCGCGCTGCCACATCTGCCCCGTTCAGGGTAAGGGTGCTGAAATCGGTATCACTGGCCATCTGGAAGTACATGACCGTTCCCACGGCAGCACCACACACGCGGTAATCGTCATCCAGCGCGGTTACGGAGAGCCGCTGAAACGCCCGATCCACCGCATCACCGGGCGCGACAACGGGCAGCGTGTCTACGCCGTCAATGGTAAACGAGTCGCGACTGGCCCAGGCAACCTGCCCTGTATCTGGAAGGCGCACCCGCAGCCAGGCTCGGTCTTCGCTGAGGCCGTCGGTAACAACGGCCTGGTTGACCTCAAGTTCACGGATCAGGTCACTATCGACATCCGGCAGGGTGCGGATGTTGGCAGTGCCAATAGCGAAGACCGTCACCTGATAGGGCGGCGGCACCTCATTAATCAGCCGCAGCGCGCCCATGGCCTGAATGACGATGCCAGTTTCGGCGCGGGGTTCGGGCTGCATGATCAGCGAAACAATAGAGATGCCCTCTGCGGGCGCGCTCAGCGTGATTTCTGCCAGCGACTCCAGCGGTGTGGTGGAACCAGGAGCGGGCAGCCCCTCCGCGGTGATCGTCCCTGCGCCGTAGCACGCTTCGCCGGACTTCATGAGCAGGCAGGCAGACCCTGCGCGGGCGAAAGACAGCAGTTCTTGCGGTACACAGGTGGCCTGCTGCGCGCCAGCCACCCCCGTTATAAGTGCCAGCAGTACGCCGCCCAGAACGGGCGCGCACACCAGCCCGCGCGCAGCACGCAGCAGTTGAAAAGGTTGTGTTAAGGTCATCGGTGACGCTCCCTGAAACTGACCGTCGGATACGACAGACGCAGCCCGGTGGGATCACCGCGACTGCCAACTGCCATACCATGAGTGTACGCTGTTCCTGGCAGCGCACCCCCACCCGTAGAGCAGGCGTGGGGAAAGCGTCTGCAAGCAGTAGCGAAGGCGCATATCGCGCGCAGCGGTGCGGATGCATCTGTACTGTTATACTGATTTGAAGTTCGTGTTTCATTACAAAGCTGCGCCGGGAGGGAGACCTAAACCTGATGTCACGTACTTTCCGCCTGCTTCTCTCGCTGGCCTGCTGTGCTGGTTTACTGATCGTGCTCGTGATGTTCAGCCTGGCACAAACGGCACCGCCACCCCCGGTTTTCACCCCGGTTACACAGATCGGACAGGTGAGGCCGAGCGGTATTCTCTACGATCCTAATTTTGATCGACTCGTTTACGTCAGCCGCAGCGGCGAACTAACCCTTGCCGATGCGCGCACTTTCGGCGTACAGCACGTGCTGTACGATTCTGGCACCTACACTGCTTACCAGTTCAGCCCGGATGGGCGTTGGCTGGCGCTGGCGATTGACCGGCGCATTGAAGTGTGGGATACCGCAGCGGGACGGTTAAGCGCAACCCTGGAACCCACCGGAGCTAATTTCACACAGGGGCCGCTTTTCTGGTCAGACGACAGCAATCTGCTGTTCATAGAGACGAACGTACCTGCGCCAGCCGAGCTGCGCCGCAGCGAGAACGATACCGTCGTACTGCCCTGGTTATGGGACGTGGCCGCGGCACGCAACGAACGCCGTTCTGTGCTGCCGGGCAGCTTTGACGCACAGCCGTACTTCAACATCACCGTCACAGCAGGTATGGGCCTGGCGGGAAATGGCTCGCTGATTCAGGGGCTGCCCGCACGCGTGCTGATCTCCACCTACAGCGCGCCGAGTACAGGGCAAGAGTACCCGGTTAACCGCATCGAGCGCGAACCACTCTACCTGTGGCGCAGCCTCACCGATCCGCTGGTTTATATTGACGGGCGCGATGGCAGTTTCAGCCAGCTCGATACGCGCACCAACACCGTGTACCGGCTGCCGTTGGGTGTCGATATTCGCGCCGGACGGCTGGAAGACCTTAGCGACGCGCTGGCGCTGCCCCGTGTTGCCACGCGCGTTGGCGATCCCGCCAGCGGCACCGAATCCGCGCTGGGCAGACTGCTGCTTGGCCCCGGCTACGCCAATCTTTACGGCGGCGCGGTGTCCGTATACCTGCTGGACATCATCAAACCCTACACGCCGCCAGATGACCCACAGCGCCGCCCGTCACGCTCCATGCTGGTGTTTGTGCAGAACGAGAACAACGGCATCGGATTCCTGGACCTTATCACGCCACCAGAGGCAACCAACCTGGCGCTATCGCCGGACGGCAAGCACTTCGCCGTGCGCCGCGCCAGCGAAGACAGAGGGCTTCAGGCCGTGGATATTTACGAACTGTCCAGCGGCGTCATTGAAAGCACGATCCTCACGCGCGAGCCAGACATGGGAGGCGATTATCTCTTCAGTTTTAATGGTGACGGCACCGAGCTGCTGGTGGACTTCCAGCGGTATGCAGTCGCAACCGGGGAACTTCTCGTTTACGATACCGCGATTACCGAAGGGTTTCGCAGTGTCGTGTTCAGCGAAACACCGGGGCAGATCATTACGCTGGGTGGGGCGGATTCTGCCGCACTAACTACCTGGGATCTTGCCACCGGACAGCCCGTTGCACGCACCCGCCGCTACGAAACCGGCACCATGCTCTACCAGACAGAAACCGGAGCGCAGCGGCTGAGCGTGAACGCGATTGACCAGGGCGCAGAGATCATCATCACCGACGACAATGCGCCCTCACGCGCGAGTTTTATCATCCCGGCCAGCATTCCCGGCGGCGATCCAGCCTCACGGCTGTTGTTTGACCAGATCGCGGTTTCGCCCTCGTGGACGCGCTTTGCGGCGGTTTATGCGCCGTCGTCCGAGAGCCAGCATTCCGGTGCAGGCTACGAATATGTGGTGTATGAAGCCCAGATGAACCCGGCGCTGCCGCAGACCAGGGAAACGGTCATGCTGCTGCACTTTGCAGGGGACGACGCGCTGCCCTCGGCGGATACGTGGTATTTCGCCGACGACGAAACGCTCGTCCTGGAGCAGTTCGGGGGCAGCACACGCTCTGGCCGCCCTCGCGTTTACGGCGTGGACTTTCATGGCAGCGGGCTGCCGCAGTGTTTTGTAACGGCCTTCCCGGATACATGGGAAGCATGGGTGCCGGTCTGGCGGCGCATCCAACTGGATTATCCCTACGCGGAACTGATGGCGAAGGCCAGTCAGGTGTGCGAGGTGGTCCAGACGGCAGATCAACTCATCATCGTGAATGCGACCCTGACCCCAACCCCCAGTACAGGTTATGTGAGCGGGTCAACCCCCGCCCCCATCAACATCCCCGGCGTGCCAAACTGCCTCACGCGCACCTTCCGGCGCGAGGCCTACAACTATGCTGAGCTGTGGCGCGCGGTCACCACAGGTCTGCCAGAAGAAACCGTCACAGAGATCACCACGATGATCTGCGAAGGGCTGGTTACGAACCCGAACGCGATTCAGCCGACCCCTACGGTTGACCGGAATACCATCGCCGCCGTGACGGCCACCCCGGTGCCAGAAGCGCCGCAAACCGTCAGCAATGACAGGGGGCTGCGCGCCATCATGACGGTGGACATCGCCAGCGGGGCGCGCGCCATCGGCGATCACCGTCCACCCCGAGCGCCGCGCCTGGAAGACGTGACCTGGACAACCGCGCAGATGAACTACCTGAACGAACTTTATCGCATGCAGTACACCGTCTCGTCCGGTTCGCTCGTCCTCAACCGGGCAGGGACGCTGGCCGCAGAACTCAACACGAACGGACATATCGTCATCTACCGTCTGGATCGTCCGTTTGCGGAGTTGTGGGCTGACTTCCAGACCGCACAGCAAGCGGAGGCAGTGCGCGCGGTGGGGCTGGCACCCACTGCCACCACCACGTTTGCCGCCGCACCCGATATCCGCCCCACCCTTACAGCGACAGTCACCTGGACGCCGTTCCCGTACCCTGAAAGTACCGCCGAAGGACAAGGGTATGCCAACCCGCAGGATATGTGTCCGCTGCGCAGCCTGAGAACGCTTGCTGAGGCGGAAGGCATCGCCGCGCCGGGCAGGTTGTGGGTGGAGCCGGTGGGGCCGCTGCGTGACGCGTTCCCGCAAGCGCCCATACCCTGGGTATTCGTGCCAAACCGTGCCGCACTGTACCGTGACCCTACGCTGCCCAACTGTCAGGGCGGGGGCTGCAACATCGCACCCGGAAATGAATGGCTGGCCATGACCACCGACCGCATTCAGGTCATGCGGATTGACGGCAGCGATGCGGTTGAGCTTTTCGGCCCGGAAGAGTCGAATCACTTCCCCAACGCGCTGACCTGGCTGGATGGCGACACGCTCGAATATCGCTATGACGGCTATGTGCCAGAATACCTGTACCCCATCACACTGGCGCGGCGCTACGACGCGCAGACGCAAACCCTGAGCGCCCCCTTCATCCCCTGGGACTCGACCTTCGATCTCTCGGTCGTCACCGGGGAACTGCCGGGCAATATCCTCTCTCAGCAGCCGAACGACGGAGACTGGCTGCTCATCGAAATGCCCACCGGCACCTTTGAAAATTACACCGGCGCGCATTACCTGATGTACAACCGCGCTACAGGCGAACAAAGTCTGTTTGCGCGCGCGGATGGCGGCGACGGCCCCCGCGAATGGCAGTGGCGGCCAGACGGCGGGCGGCTTTACTACCGTATGGGGTACAACTACAGGCTGTATGCGTTTGACCCTGTGGAGAAAACGCACCGTGTGCTGGGTGACGTGCCGCAGTCCGCCAGCAGTGGGTTCTCGCCAGACGGGCGCTATCACGCGCGCTGGACCGATCCCGGCATTGATCAGATCGCCTTCCGTCAGGAACTGCTAGACGGCAGGCTGCCGCCGAAGATCGCCATCTGGGATACCGAAAGCAACAGTGTGCGCCGCTACTGCATCCCAGAAAGCGGAGAATTCCCGTACAGCGAAACCCTGCAC
>CAZQIJ010000333.1:0-5270 GCA_964592955.1 uncultured Anaerolineaceae bacterium | reverse complement strand
TCACAGGGGCGGGGATCTACACAGGGCTGCGCGCTGAAACCACACTTGATCCGAAAGAACAGCCATTCCTCTACGATCACGCGCTGGAAGGCACCCCGCTGCTGCCCGGCGTGATGGGCACAGAAGCGTTTGCCGAAATCGCCAGCCTCTATGGTGGCGATGTGATCAGCGTCAACAACATTCGGTTCGATAATCCGTTCAAGTTCTACCGCTCAGAGCCACAGACCCTGTTCCTGAACGCGCTTGCTCATCCCACACCAGACGGCGTGCGCGTGCAGACAGCGCTGCGATCGCGGCGGAATTTGGCCAGCGGAGAGACGCAGGAAAAACTGCACTTCAGCGCCGAGGTCATGCTGGGCGCGGCGCAGGCCCACGCAGAAACGGTGGAATTTACACCGCCGACAGAATTCGCCATTACTGCTGAGCAGATTTACCGTATCTACTTCCACGGTCCAGCATATAAAGTGCTGGCCGGCGTGATGGTGGACGACAACCGCGCCGTGGGCCTGCTGGCTGAATCGCTGCCCGCAGATACACACCCGGAAGGCGCAGGGTGGCTGGTCGCGCCGCGCCTGATTGAGCTGTGCTTCCAGACTGCTGGACTCTGGGAAATCCAGAACAAGGGAACGCTGGCGTTGCCGCTGTCCGTCGAAACGGTCAATGTGCTGCGGCAGCCGGAAGCCGGAACACGCCTTTACGCTCTCGTCGAAACACCCGATGGCACACAGTTCGACGCGCTGGTTGTCGATGATGAGGGGCAGGTTTATCTCGCTGTGATGGGTTACCGCACCGTGCAGCTCGAAAGCGGTGTTGCCCTAAGCTGAACACCTCAGCATAACGAAGAAGCCGGGGCGGGCTAAACTACCCGCCCCCTACCGCACAGGTCTAAGGCAATGCTTCACTGGTCACTAGAATCTGAAACCGTAAACCCAATGCTCAAGGCCGGGCTGCCGCCGGACGGGCTGCTTTCAGAAGCCGAGTATGCCCGTTACCGAACGCTGCGTACCCTCAAGCGCCGCCGAGACTGGCTTCTGGGGCGCTGGACGGCCAAACACCTCGTACAGACACTTTGCCTGGACCATGACGGGCACCCGCCAGCACTGGCGTCGATCATAGTCGCCAACCACGCAAGCGGGGCTGTGTACCTGCCGGGTTATCCCAGGCTCCATCTTTCCATCAGTCACAGTTTCGGGCGCGCGTTCTGCGCCGTGTCTGACGACATGGTCGGGGCAGATATCGAACGCATCACGCCGCGCATACCGGGTTTTGCACAGGATTACTTCACGGAAGACGAGTGTCGCGCGGTGGATGAAGCCGCCGACCCTGACACACTGATTACGGCAATCTGGAGTGCGAAGGAAGCCGGGCTGAAGGCGCTGGGGAAGGGGCTTACAGTCGATACGCGGGATCTGGTATGCAAGGGACGCCCACCCGCGAATGCCTGGACACAATTTATGCTGGTGCCTGCCAGCGACACACTTTGCCCACTGCCGCTTTCAGGGCGCTGGTGCATTAGCGATGGTTTCGTTCTTAGTATGGTAACGACATATCTATCATAAATTCGCAGCTTGCAGTCGCCCATCGACCGGCCTGCAAGCACAAATCGGAGACGATCAACATGGAGAAGTACCTGCAGGATTTGCGCGGTCGCAAGGAGGCCGCGCAGCCCAGCGCCAAGGAAATCGAGGCTCAGCACAGCAAGAAACGGCTCACCGCGCGTGAACGTGTTGAAGTGCTGTTTGACCCCGGCACTTTTGAAGAAATCGACGCGCTGGTGCTGCCGCGCTATGACGCCTACCTGGGGGGCAAGGAATCGCGCGGGGGCGATGGCGTGGTGACCGGATTCGGCCTCATCAACAAGCGCCACGCGGTGGTCGCCGCACAGGATGCAAGCGTGATGGGTGGATCGCTGGGAGAGATGCACGCGGCGAAAATCGTCAAGGCGATGCGGATGGCACTCACGTATGGCTGCCCGTTCATTGCCCTCAACGACAGCGGCGGCGCGCGCATTCAGGAAGGGGTAGACAGCCTGGGAGGCTATGCCCGCATCTTCGATGCCAACTGTGAAGCTTCCGGCGTCATTCCACAGATTTCAGTGATCATGGGGCCGTGCGCGGGCGGGGCCGTGTATTCACCGGCGCTCACAGATTTCGTTTTCATGACCGAAAACAGCTACATGTTTATCACCGGGCCGGATGTGGTCAAGGCGGTCATGCAGGAAGAAGTCAGCCTGGAAGATCTGGGCGGCGGGCGGGTCCACAGCCAGTCCAGCGGCGTGTGTCACTTCCTGACCACCGATGACCGGGACTGCCTCATGCAGGTGCGCAACCTGCTCAGCTATCTGCCCTCCAACAACCAGGACGATCCGCCCTATATTCCGCCGGTGGATGACCCGGACCGGTTATGCCCGGAACTCGAGTCGCTGGTTCCCACCGAACCCTATAAACCCTACGATGTGCGCACCGTCATCGCCAGCATCGTGGACGACGGGCGTTTTCTGGAAGTCCATCAATTGTGGGCCGCCAACCTGGTCGTCGCGTTTGCGCGCCTTAACGGCCATGTGGTGGGGCTGGTCGCCAACCAGCCGCAGGTGCTGGCTGGCTGCATCGACATTCAGGCGTCCATCAAGGCGGCGCATTTTATCCGCATTTGTGACGCCTACAACATCCCCATTATCACGCTTCAGGATGTCCCCGGTTTCCTGCCTGGTAAGGATCAGGAATATGGCGGCATTATCCGAAACGGGGCGCGCATGATCTATGCATACAGCGAAGCGGTGGTGCCCAAACTGATGGTCATCCTGCGAAAAAGCTACGGCGGGGCCTACTGCGTGATGAGCAGCAAGGGGCTGCGTGGCGACCTGTTGTATGCCTGGCCGAATGCCGAAATCGCTGTGATGGGAGCAGAAGGCGCGGTAAACATCCTGTTCCGCAATGACATCAAGAACGCGGAAAACCCTGGCGAGCGCCGCCACGAACTCGTCACGGATTACGAGAAGAAGTTCAACAACCCGTATGTGGCCGCATCGCGCGGGCTGATTGATGAAGTGATTGAGCCGCGTACCACACGCCGTGTGCTGATCCGCGCGCTTGAGTTTACCCTCTCTAAGCGCGAGCGCCATGCGCCGCGCAAACACGGTATCTCCCCAGCGTAAGGAGGGTGAAACATGTTCAGGAAAATACTGGTCGCCAATCGCGGCGAAATCGCGGTGCGGGTGATCAACACCTGCCGCGAGATGAACATTCCCGCTGTCGCAGTGTATGAAGCCGCCGAACGTGACGCGCTGCATGTACGCTGCGCGGATGAAGCGCTGCTGTTGGATAAGGGTTTCGGCGATGCTGCCGCACTCATCGAAATCGCGCAGCGCGTGGGGGCAGACGCCATCCATCCCGGCTACGGATTTCTGGCCGAAGAAGCCGGTTTTATCCGTGCCTGCAACCAGGCCGGCATCGCCTTTATCGGCGGGTCGGCGGAGATGATGGATGTGGTGCATAACAAGGTCGGTGCGCTGGAAACTGCGCGCGCGGCGGGCTTTCGCACCGCCACCAGCTCTATGACGTGCGAAAGCGACTTCGACGAGATTCACAGCGCGGCGCAGGCGCTCGGTTATCCGCTGATCGTCAAATCGTGTTATGGCGGGCGCGGCCCTGGTACACGGCTCGTCCGCGGCCCGCAGACGCTTGAAAGCCGCGTCCGGTCTGCCCAGGCGGAAAGCCATGCCGTTTTCGGTAATTCGCGCATCTTTCTGGAGAAAGCACTGCTGCCAGCAAATCAGGTTGGCGTGCAGATCCTGGCCGATAAGCATGGCAGCATCATTCATCTGGGGGATCGGGATGGGTCATGGCAGTACAACAACCACCGCATGATTGAGGAAGCACCCTCCCCGTGCCTCAGCGAGGCGCAGCGGCAGTCCCTTTGTGCAACCGCGCTGGCTATCGCCCGCCTGTTCAACCTGGAGAATGCGGCAACGGTTGAATTCCTGATTGATGGGGATGGCGCGTACTACTTCACCGAGATCAAGGCGCGTATTCAAACCGAACACCCCCTGACGGAACTGCTGACCGGGGTTGACCTGGTGCGAGAACAGATTCGCATCGCGGCGGGCGAACCGCTGACGCTGACACAGGACGCAGTGCGCCTGACCGGTCATGCCATCATGTGCCGCATCCACGCCGAAGATCCACTCAACCGCATGCGATCCAGCCCGGGGCATGTCGAAGAAGTCCGTCTGCCCACCGGGGGCGGCATCCGCATCGATACCTACCTGTTCCCTGGCTGCAATGTCCCGGAGTTGTACGGTTCGCTCATCGCCAAACTGATGACCTGGGGTCAGGATCGCGCCCAGGCCGTCAGCCGCATTCAGCGCGCCCTTATCGATTTCGCCGTGACCGGCGTGCCCACAGATCGCACCTTCACGCTGAACGCCATCCGGCGCACGGAATTCGCCACAGGGCACTACAGCACCGAGACGGGTTACCAGCAGGCCGAAGCCGCGCTGCCGGATGCGTACTATCGCGAGCTTGCCGCCCTGGTGGGTGTGTTGTATGTGGAACGCTTCCACAATCTGACTGCTGTCATTCCAGAACGTGTTCAGAGCGGGTGGCACCAAAGCAGCCGCCGCCTGCCGGAGTAGGACTTATGCCTGTACTTACAGTGACGATTGACGGACGCACATATAAGATCGAAACACCGGGAGTGTTCACCTCACAAGACAGGATGGTGGTCAGGGTCGATGGCCAGCCGGTAGAAGTCACACGCGATAACCACAGCAGCGCGCTGACGGTGCTGGATAACCATCCCTATATCGTTACCAGTGACCGCGATCTGCGTTGGCTGGAGACACGTCGTGGGCTGCACCGCATTGAAGTCCGCGACACCCAGGCCGCAGTTCTGCGACCGGCCAGCGGCGATGGCCGCGTGAAGGCCCCCATTCCCGGCCTGATTGCGACCCTCCATGTTGCAGCGGGGCAAACTGTGGAGGCGGGACAACCGCTGCTGATCCTGGAAGCAATGAAGATGCAGAACGAAATTCGCGCACCCTTTGCCGGGGTGGTGCGTGCGCTGCCCATCGCACAGGGGCAAACAGTCGCACGCGCGCAGGTGCTCATCGAAATCGAGTGAGCTTCACCACGCCATAACATCGCAGGACAGAGCCGGGCTTCACCAGCAGCCCGGTTTTGTCCTGTGCGCTGCCGACGCAGGGACTATGACGCTGCACGGTCACTTTGAAAAGCGGCGTGCATTGCGCAGCCGGGCTTTGGCAGCCTCTT
>CAZQIJ010000332.1:0-5292 GCA_964592955.1 uncultured Anaerolineaceae bacterium | reverse complement strand
GATTCTGGAAGACCCGGCGCGGGGGCGGCTGGCATCCTATGCCTGGGGGCAGGATTATCATGACCTGCTGACCCCCCGGTTAGAGGCGCTGGCGGGCTGGCTGCGCGCCGAAACCGGACGGCTCAGCCATCGCGTGTATGTGGATACCCACCATGACCAGTGACCGCACGCCCGGCAGAATCACGTTGAGGTCACGGCGGCGGGCCACACGGTCGGGCCGGGCCATATAGCCCATGCTGCCGTGCATTTCTGCCTCGATCCAGCGCAGGTAAGCATCCAGGTACGGTGACGGCTGCGCAGGCGTTACCCCGGCAAAGGTAAAGCCCAGTTCGGCGGCTTTGTGGCGCAGGCGTTCGGTAGAAAAGGCCATATCTTTCTCTCACTCATGCGTCTCACAGCACATCAGAGTACAATAGCAGGGACGCGCATGTGGGATGTGAGCTTAAGTGAGTGTCCATGCTTTCTGAACGTGACCGGTTACGGGCGATAGGGATCATCTGGGGGGTATTTGGCCTGCTGGCAGCGCTCACGCTGCTGCGTAACGATGCAGGCGGCAGCTTTCTGCTGATTGCGGTGCTGGCGACGGCGGCCTGGCTCTCTACCGACAGCATCATGGACGCAGCCAGGAAAGCCGCACAGGGTGAGGGAACGGGCAAGGCCAAGCGCGACCTTACTGCGGAGGCGGCGCGCGAAACGGCACAGGTGGAGACGCTGCTGGCGCTGCTGGACGAAGACGACATCCATGAGGTGCGCGCCCGGTTGAAGACGCGCCTGCTGGCCAACCTCGAACGCGGCAGTGACGGCGAACTTTCTGCGCTGGATGCGCTGCTGGCCGAAGAACAACTGCGCAGCCGCCGTTAGCCGTCACTACACCGGCGGCCAGGGATAATTGGGGCCGGGGCCAGGTTTGGGGTAGCGCCCAGAGCGCAGCAGGCGGCGCACCCGCTGCTGAAAGGCGGCGATTTCTGGCGGGGCGAGCAGCGCGCACAACTGCTGCCGGTAGGCGCTGTTTTCGTCGTCCACCTGTTCGCACAACGTTTCCACATCCGTCAGCAGCGATGCCGCTATGGACTGCCCGGCAAAATCCCAGATGACCGTGCGCAGTTTGTGCGCGGTGTTAAACGTAAGCCCCTGGTCGATGCCCCACAGCCGGTTGTCGCTGTCCACCAGGCAGTGCCCCCCCTTGCGATCGGCGTTATTTACCAGACAGTCAAAGAGCGCCATGCGGGCCAACTGCGGCTTCAGGCTGGGATCAAATGAGAAATAGTGGTATTCGGGATCGTGATCAATGTAAAGCTGAAAGGTTCCGATTCCGCGCGGGCCGCTGCGCAGCACGGTAGGCGGCACCAGATCCCAGCCCAGCGTTTGCGCGGTAACAAATGAGGCGCGCTCCCGGTAGCACAGCGTGCCATCGGGAAAATCCCACAGGGGGCGTTCACCGCGCTGCGGCTTATAGATGGCGCGCACGGTGTCGTCGTTGTGGGTGATGGAAACCAGGAAGGTGTAATTTGAACTCCAGCGTATCAGGCCGTGTTCTGTGGCGATCTCTCCATACTCCAGAATTTCAAGAGCACGGTCCGTAGTTAACGGTTCTGGTTGCTTTTCATCGTCCACGCGTTACGTCCAGTAATACACCAGCCGGCCATTCTGGCGGGGGTCGGCGCGTCCCGCTTTCACTGTTTCCATCGCCTGAAGGCTAAGCGCGCGCATCTGCTCGCGGCTGCACCACATGCGCACCACCCCCGGCGTGCGCTCATCCAGGCTTCCCAGCAGCGGATCGCTGTCTTCATCACCGGCAGAGGCGACCAGTTCCTGCGCGATCAGCACGACTTTATCAAGCTGTTCGTCGTAGCCAAGCCCCATTTGTGCCACCCGAAACACGGGTTCAATAGGCTCACGCAGATCCATATCGATGGCAGCAAGGTCCACTTCGCTGCTGCCGCTGGCGCGCGTATCCAGATCATCGACCAGTTCGCGGATCGCTTCGCTGAGCGCCCAGGACTGTTCCTTCTCGATCACCAGCGAAATGACCTGCATACCGACCCCCGCCTGCAGGTAAAACACGCGCTTGCCCTTGGGGCCAATGGTGCCGATGGTGACAAAGTCTACCGGGTTGAGTTCTATTTCGACGCCCATACTTATTCTTTCCGCTCCGGTTTTAGCTGTGCAAGATGCGCCACATCGTTAACGGCCCCGATGAACGGTCTGCCAAAGCTCATCGAGAGTGTGCTGATGGACGCCGGTGAAACCACAATGCGCTGGAAGGCGTCCAGGTGCATACCCAGGTAATGCGCCAGCACCATCTTGATCACGTCGGCGTGGGAAACCACCACCACGGTCTCGCGCGGGTGGCGTTCTACCAGCATTTCAACTTCGTTGACGGCGCGCACCTGCACCCCCCGCATCGTCTCTCCGTTGGGAAACACGGCGCGCGATGGATATTCCTGAACGACCGACCACATCTTGCGACCGCGCAGCGCGCCGATGCTCTGCCCTTCCCAGTCGCCATAGCGCACCTCACCCAACCCCAGCGTTTGCTGGATGTCGATGTGAGGGTGATGGGCCTGAATGGCGGCGGCTGTTTCCATGGTACGTTCTAACGGGCTGGCATAGATCCGGTGAATGGGCACCTCGGCAAGGCGTTTGCCCAGCGCCTCCGCCTGCGCCTTGCCTTCATCGTTCAGATGAATGCCGGGAAGCCATCCGGCCAGTTTGCCGGTTTTCACGAAATCATTGACAGCATGGCGAACTAAAAGAATGGTTGTCATCTGCTCAACTTGTGCGCTGCTGCGAAAAGTGTGACTGCGCGCGTAAGCATGCCAGCCGTTGGGGCTGGCGGTGAGTCACACACGCTCTTCCTACTATAGCATATCCGCTGGCAACAAACCTACAGCATTGACTGAATCTTTGCTTAACCGGATGTTGGAGGTGTATTGGCGCGGATGAGGCACGCGCTGGCGCACAGCCAGCTTACGGTTACGGTGTGGGCGCTGGGGCGGCGGTGCGCTGCGCCGCGATCTGCCACACGTTGAGCGCCCAGGCAGACATCATGCCAAAGAAGGGCATGGAGAGCAGCAGCGCGGGCCGCGCCATTTGCGGAGCCAGCATCAGCAGCAGATGAACGTTTGCACCCGCGCCGATGACCAGAATCGCCAGAAACACCCGCCGCTGGTCGCGCGCTGTGCCCGCGTGCATCCACAGCACCACAAAACACAGCAGCATGGTCAGCATGCCATAAATGGCCAGCGTGGAACCCAGGAGCAGCGCCGTCGTCAGCACCAGGGCAAATTCGAGGTCGAAGTGACGGGGTAAACGCCGTGTCTGGATCACCAGGACCCCGGCCAGCAGTGCCGACACGCCGAGGCGCAGCGCAGAGGCCAGCGCAGGATTCTCGAACAGCGGGATGGTGTAGGGCGAAGCGATAAAGAGCCGCTGCGAGAAATTGAGCACGGCGTTAAAGGCGTGGTTAAGGTGCGGCTGCCCTTCGCTGAACAGCAGCGGCAGCACCTCGGTAAGGTAGGTGATAAACGTTTGCGGGCCAGAAACAAGCACCTGAAAGCCCACCACGCCCACCGTGCCCACAACGCCACCGGCCACCACCCGCCAGTCCCCCCGCCACACAAAGTAGACCAGGAACAGGCCCGGATAAAACTTCGTCCACACGATGATGGCCAGCAGCGCGCCGCACCACATATAGCGCCGCTCATGGTACGCTGTCCACGCCAGGGCCGTCACCGCGAACAGAATCGGCGTGACCTGGCCGAACCACAGCGAATGAAACAGCGGAAGAAACAGCGGAACCAGCGCCCAGAACAGCAGTGGGTTGGGTAGACGCCGCGCGAGCAGATGCACGCCGAAGACGGCAGCGCCCAGGTTAATGCCAAACCAGAGGACAGACGACGTGTGGTAATCCGTGACGGCGACGATGGGGGCCAGAAGCTGCACCTGAAGCGGCGGCCCCAGGTAATCTGTGCCCTGCAAATTCTCGTACAGCGGAATGCCTGCCGCCACGCGCGATGCGCCGCGATGATAAATGTCGTAATCGCCAGCGCCGATGGCATGATTCAGATAGATCAGCAGTGTGATGAGGCTGAACACTGCCCACCATAAGGCGACCAGCAGTCGCAGACTCCAGGGCTGTTTAGTGGGTGTCATTGGCGTAATGCGCGTTCGTCGTGGCGCGTGCATTGGCGTGATAAGCATCCGTTTTGATGAGCAGATGTATGGTCCACACCAGCACGATGAGGATGGCGAGGGTTGGGGATGCGTACCAGATGGCGGAATAGGCGACGCCGGCTGCTGCGGCGTGTTCCAGCACACCCATCATCAGCGGCAGAAACAGGCTGATTAGCGTCCCGGAAAGCAGGCACCAGGCGAAGGCCGTGCGCCGGTGGGTGGCATTGTTCCACACGACAGCGTAGACCAGCAGCAGCGGGATCATGGCGTGAATGGAAAGGGTGGAGCTGAGCAGCAGCGCCACCAGCAGCACCAGGCTGAACTCCAGGCTGAAGCGGCGCATGGAGGTGTGCTGCGGCTGTGGGGTCCAGGTGAGTATGGCGGTGATGCCCACCAGCACGATCGACAGGCCGAGACGGGTGACGGTGAACAGGGCGGGACTATCGATGAGCGGGACGATGGGCGGGTTGGACGTGAGGAAGCGCTGCGAAACCCCCAGGATCCCGTGGTTGACCGCCACCTGTGTAGGTTCGCCTTCCAGGATCAGGTTTGGCAGAAACGTGAAGACATAACCGCTGAACGTCTGCCACCCGCTGACGGCGATCTGAAACAGGATGACGCCCACCGTGGCCGCCGCAGCGCCGCCAATCACGCGCCAGTCGCGCCGCCACAGAAAGTAGACCAGCAGCAGCGCCGGGTAGAACTTCGTCCAGACGACGACTCCCAGCAGCACACCGGCCAGCAGACGACGGTTTTCGCGGTAGGCGGTGTGGGCTGCGACGATGAACAGAAACATCAGCGGCGTGACCTGCCCCAGCCACAGCGCATAGAACAGCCCCAGGAAGAAAGGTGCCAGCGCCCAAAGCGCCAGGCGCGCGCGCGGGGAAGGCAGATGGCGCGCCACCAGCGCGACCCCGACGAGGGCAGACAGCACATTGATGGCAAACCAGATGATGCGCGCCTGGTCAAAATCCGCAGCGATGGGTGCAAGCGCCTGGGCCAGCAGCGGCGGGTAAAGGTACGGCATCGAAACATCCAGGCGGTACGTGATGTTTTCGCCCGCATAAAGCGCGTGGGCCGGGCGATAGTATGCGCGGAAATCCCCCGCCCCTATGG
>CAZQIJ010000331.1:0-5310 GCA_964592955.1 uncultured Anaerolineaceae bacterium | reverse complement strand
ACCGTGCATCGCGTGGTGACTGATCTCGATGCGACCGGATGGCGACCCACACAGGGGCAGCTTGACCGCTACGGGCGGGAGATCCCCGATCAGGAATACACGACGGAAGATTTTGACCGGGTAATCGCGCTGCGAATGCGAACGGAAGCGATTGCCCGTCACATCACCGAGTTTCTAAGAAAGGGCGAAAACCGTTTCGCCAAGACAATTGTTTTCTGCGTTGATCAGGAGCACGCGGCGGCGATGCTGGCGGCGCTCAACCGCCATAACGCCGATCTCGTGCAGCAGTATCCCGACTGGGTGTGCCAGGTGACGGCGAATCAGGGTGACATCGGACTGGGACACCTCTCGCGCTTTCAGGATGTCGAGACGCTGACTCCCTCAATTTTGACCACCTCCAAGCTGCTGACGACGGGCGTAGACGCGCCGACGTGCAAGAATGTTATATTGGCGCGCATCGTCCACTCGATGACCGAATTCAAGCAGATCATCGGACGCGGGACGCGGGTGCGCGACGATTACGACAAGCTGTTCTTCAACATCCTCGATTACACGGGAAGCGCGACACGGTTGTTTGCCGACCCGGATTTCGACGGCTACCCAGCGATCATCACGCAAGAGGAAATCGACGGGGATGGGAATGTAATCGTTGCGGAGGTGGTTGAGCCGCAAGACCCGACCGCACCCTACGAGTCGAAACCGCCTAACTTCGACGATGAGGAATGGCAGCCGCGCAAATACTATGTAGACGCGGGTGAGGCGCGGATCGCGGCAGAAGTGGTGTACGAACTGGATGCCAGCGGCAAGCGGAGCATCGTGCGCTTCACCGATTACACGGCGGAGCAGGTGCGGACGCTGTACCCGAACTCGGCGGAGATGCGCCGCCTGTGGGCTGATCCGGCACAGCGCGAGCAGATTATCAAGGCGCTGATTGAGCGCAACATCGACTTTGAGCGTCTCGCTATTGTGACCAACCAACCGGATGCCGATCCGTTTGACCTGCTGTGCCATGTGGCGTTCAATGCGCCGATCCGCACACGCCGCGAACGAGCAAACCGGGTTCGGTTGGAAGAAAGCGTGTTTTTCGAGCAGTACACGGGCAAAGCACGTGAGATTCTGCTCATGCTGTTGGAGAAGTACGCCGAACACGGCACAGCCCAGTTTGCGCTGGAAGTGCTGAAAGTGCCGCCGCTCTCGGCCTTCGGCACAATCAGGGAGATCGCTCGTTTGTTCGGTGGAGCGGATCGGCTGAAATCCGCAGTGGAACAGTTGCAAACGTTGTTGTACGCAGCGTGAGGGGTTATGTTTCAAACTGGTCATATTGTAGATCTTGATGAGTTAGTCCTGTTGTGTGGAAGCAGCGAAGGTAAACCGTATATCGCGGAGGCGGTTGCGTGTTACAAATAGGCAGCTTCAGGGCGTGCATACTTACCACTTGGATCAGCGTTGTGTTTGATTACATTGGCAAGTTGCGCCAGTTGGCAATGTCTGGTGATTCCAATGCCGACCAGCAGATTAAATCATTGGCTCAGCTTCTTAAAACTAACAATGTGACAGAGTTACTGAAATTCGAACGAGGAATGCTTGAGAAGGCAAAAGACGATTTTGAATTCATAACTTCTATAGAGTATGAGGATTTGAAGCGTCTCGCTGAAGACCGGGATCGCTGCGCTCATCCAGCAATGCGGTCTGTGGATGAACCCTACTATCCAACTGCGGAGACAGCTAGATACCACCTAAGAAACGCAGTTAATTACATGCTGCAACGGCCGCCTGCACATGGGAAGGTATTTGTAGACAAGCTCATCGATCAGGTCGAGTCGAATTACTTTCCAGAGGATGTGAAAAAAGCTGTAGCATATTTTCAGAACACCCCCTTAGTACGACCCCGGACTGCTTTACTCAGAAACTTCGTAATCGTGCTGTTAAAAAGAATGGTGGCAGTTACTTCTGATGACATCTTTCTCTTGTTACGATATATCTCTGCGCTAAAAGCGACACTTGAATTGCATCGGGTAGACGTCGCAACTACGCTTAGTCAAAATGCTTCCCAAATACTTTCCAGAGTCCTGGAAAGTGATTACTGGAAGCTAATAAGAGTGCTTTATCACATGCCTGAATTGTGGGGTTATGTGAGAGATGATTTAAAGCTGAAGCTAGGTGAGTATGTTAAGGCGCTTCCGGATAGCGATAAGCCCTATATCTTAAAGATAGTGTTTAAATTTGACCTCTTTGCAGTTTCCGCTGAGACGCTTTTGTTCAGATTAACCGAAGAAGACATTTCTGATCTTCTGGATGATTGCCTGACGTATAAAGAAGTATCCCATGAAAATATCCTTGAAAGAGCAGTGGAGCTATACGTTGATTCTGAGTCGTTTGCTGCGGCGAATCATCGTGCACAACGATGGCTTATCCCGTTTCTACGAGATCTCAAGGAACGCCACATTGTGCGGTTTTTGGAGGCTGCAAAGCAGAACGACCAAATACTGAATAGCTTTGAGTTGGAAACTGTACTAAAGGCGCTTTGTGAAATCTCAGAGGAATATACACGACTGGTGTCCGGTTGGTTCGCCGAATTGAGTGATAATCGTCGCACAAAAGATCTGAAAGCAGCAGTTTTTCCACTTGACGAAATTCCGTTCTAATTGAGGGAAACGGCATCTTATAACGCTGTTGGAGAAGTACGCCGAACACGGCACCACCGAGTTTGCGCTGGAAGTGCTAAAAGTGCCGCCGCTCTCGAACTTCGGCACGATTGGGGAGATCGCTCGCTTGTTCGGTGGGGCAGATCGGCTAAAATCGGCGTTTGAGCAGTTGCAGACATTGTTATATGTGGCATAGTGATCGTCGCTAATTGGTCGGGGAGCATGATGGGCAAAAGATCAAAGACTATCCCAAGGGTTAGTACGAAGTTATATGGAGAAATATACGCTCCTAAATCCTTTGCAGAGCTATCACGCTTACTAAGTGATGTCCCTTATGATTATATTTCTCAAGAATATTGGCGTGGTCAGAGTGATGTTGACTGGAAAGTGGAGTCAACCGCGGTCAGAAGGATCCGCCGCCATATTGAATACAATCAGGATTCAGAACTCCAAAAATGGCCAACCCTCGACGAAAAAGTGACGCAGTATGAACGCCGGCTCCTAAATGATGCTCGTGCAAAGGGATTTGGATATGGAGAACGGCACAAGCTATCCGATCTGGACCTTCTCGCCTCATTGCAACACTACGGGGCTGCAACACGCCTAATTGACTTTACACGCAATGCGTTTGTGGCCTTATGGTTTGCCTGCCAAAACGAACGAGAGAAATACGGCATCATTCTCGGTGCAGATGTTATTGTGGGTGAAGGGATGGAGTGGATCAAGGATCCAGCAATTTCGACACAAAACATAGAAGACATCATTTCAGACTACAGTGAAACAATCATGATCTGGGAACCACAGCATTTATTTGAACGAATGCGGGTTCAGCAGTCTATTTTCTTCCTTAGCTACTCCCACGATGGTCCGTGGGGCAACCTTACGAACTCCACATTTTCTGATCACACCACAGTGCATGGCAAACACTTCTTCGCCATCGCAATTTCGCCAGAACTCAAAGCCGAAATGCTCTCCCATTGGCGAATTATCTTTGGCTATGATGTATTCACATTGTTTCCAGATATTGAAGGATTTGGGCGCTATCATTCCCACAAGAGTGAGTTCGAGCACGATTTTTTCATCTCTGATTCGGGCTAACTGACCTTACCGTAAACACACATTCCGAACTGTCCAAGATTGGGAAAACTAGATGCCTCGTTCAGCACCAAAATCAGCACAAACCCAACCCACTACCGCGCAGCGGCTGTCGTCGATCATCAAGTCGTGCCGCGACATCATGCGCAAAGACAAGGGACTCAACGGCGACCTTGACCGGCTGCCGATGCTCACATGGATCATGTTCCTCAAGTTCTTCGACGACATGGAAGAGGAACGCGAAACCGAGGCGCAGATCGCCGGGCAGCCGTTCGTCCCGGTGATCGAGCCGCCGTACCGCTGGCGCAACTACACCTCCGGGCTGCACGACCTGACCGGAGATGAGCTGCTCGCCTTCATCAACAACGATGAGGCGGTGCTGCCCGGTGGCACGCGCGGACCCGGCTTGTTTGCCTATCTGCGGCGGCTGAGCGGCAGTCCTCAGCGCGAAGTCCTCGCCCGTGTGTTTGCGGGAGTGCAGAACCGCTTCACGAGCGGCTACCTGCTGCGCGACGTGATCGACAAGCTCGACGGCATCCACTTCACCAGCAGCGACGAGATTCACACCCTCAGCCACCTGTACGAGTCGCTGCTGCGCGAAATGCGCGATGCGGCGGGCGACAGCGGTGAATTCTACACGCCGCGCCCGGTGGTGCGCTTCATGGTCGCGGTGCTCAACCCGCAGTTGGGCGAAACCGTCCTCGATCCGGCGTGCGGTACGGGTGGTTTTCTGGTTGAGGCGTACGATCATCTGGCAAAGCAGGTGCAGACCGTCGAGGGGCGGCGCACGCTCCAGCACGACACGCTCTACGGCGGCGAAGCGAAATCGCTGCCCTATCTGCTGCTGCATGGGCTGGAATCGCCCAACATCGATTATGGCAACGCACTGCGCTACAAGATCAGTGAGATCGGTGAGCGCGACCGCGTAGACATCATCCTGACCAATCCGCCGTTCGGCGGGGAGGAAGAACGCGGCATCCTCGGCAACTTCCCGGCGGATAAACAGACTGCCGAAACCGCGCTGCTGTTCTTGCAATTGATCATGCGGCGGTTGAAGCGCCAACCGAAGCCCGGTCGCGCCGGAGTCGTCGTGCCGAACGGAACACTGTTCGCGGACGGGGTAGCAGCGCGCATCAAGGCGGAACTGCTCACCGATTTCAATCTGCACACGATTGTGCGGCTGCCCAACGGCGTGTTTGAGCCGTACACCAAAATCCCGACCAACCTGTTATTCTTCGACCGCTCACACCCGACGCAGGATATCTGGTACTACGAACTGCCACTGCCGCAAGGGAAGAAGAACTACACCAAAACGAAGCCGATCCAGTACGAAGAATTTGCCGACTGTCTCGCGTGGTGGAACAACCGGACGGAGAACGAGCGCGCATGGAAAATCCGCGCCGCCGATGTGCTGGTGCGCGATCACGCGGGTGGGGTGGTATCGGTTAATCTGGATGTGAGCAACCCGAACCGCGCCGTCGATCTGACGCACCGCTCGCCGGAAGAACTGATCGAGAGCATTCTCGACAAAGAGCGGCAGATCGCGGAGATCATGGAGAACATCCGCGCG
>CAZQIJ010000330.1:0-5322 GCA_964592955.1 uncultured Anaerolineaceae bacterium | reverse complement strand
GCTTTCATCAGCGCAATTTCCAGGGGACGGTATTGAACCTGCAGGTTCATGGGCTGGGACTTTGGCCCGTAGACGGTAATGGGAACCAGCCCGGCTCTGCGGATCTGGCTGACTTTCTTACCAGTGATTGTACGTACTTCTGCGTTTAGGGAATAGACTGTCACTTCAAACTCCTCATCAAAGGTCAGCAAGCCCCCCCAGGCTGGGTGGCATTATTTTTCGTTTCGGAATTGGGTGATTTTAGCGGTGTGAGGCTCACCAGTCAATGTACAACAAAATCGCCTGTTTCCAGGCGATCAGGGATGAGCGGGTAACGGGACTCGAACCCGTGACATTTTGCTTGGGAAGCAAACGCTCTACCAACTGAGCTACACCCGCAGCATGTGTATAGTATAGGCCGCGTATTTCCCAGTGTCAAGGCTCACCCCGCGTCATCCAGGGCTTTTGCAAAGTCGGGGTGCCAGGGGCCCTGGCTAGCAAGGGTCTCGTCATGTGCCGGTTGTACACCCACTAAAGTGGGTAAAAAGCCCTGCTGCGCCCTGAGGGTTGTCAGGTTGGCAATGCCCACCTTGTGTGGGTACCCACCTTGTGTGCGTGTGGCAACGGTGCGCGGCCAGACAAGCATTTGCCAGGGGGCTGGCCGATACCCTGCCACAAGCCCCATGCTTCTGACTTTGCAAAAGCCCTGGTACGGGCACCAAATCTTTAGCCTTGCCTCACCAAGTTGTGTTATCATCAATTACGTGTTACATACACAGAGACAGTAAGAAAGCAAATTTCTATGAGCTCCGATTCCCGTGCAAAAGCCATGGCGTTCAAAGAGTCCATCGAAGCAAAAATCAAAGGTCTTATCGAAGAATTTGCAGATGGCAAAATCAGCCGCGAGCAGTTTCACATCATTTACGAGAGATACAATGCACAGCTTTCCATTGCGAATTATGCCCTTTTGAGCGGGAATCCTGATGCAGTCTCCATCGCCCAGGGGGGGCCTCCCACCATCGCCATTCGCGATGCCTACTCTGCCAAAGCGACGGGTTTGGTCATTTACCATAACCGGAGCGGCACGGTGCTGGAAACGCTGGGGGAATTCGAAATCCCGGTAACACGCCTCTCCACAACCCTGAATGACTTTACCGCCATGATGGCGGCAGGCAAACTCATTGACCGCCATGTTGAAAAAATCGCCGAAAAACAGTGGATCAGCTATGCTGCTGGGCGCTTCACCAGCGTGGTCACTCAGTTCGTCAACCAACCGTCTGACCAGCAGAACCGCGAAATTGAGAGACTGCATCACGATTTTGAAGAAGCCAACCGCGCCATTCTGGAAAAAGAACAGGTAAACACCGGCAAGCTCGCCTATCCGTTCCTCGTATTCATCCGGCAGAAGTACAAAAAGCAACCTCAGAATCATGAGTAACATCATACGACAACGAGGGGCTGTGGCCCCTCGTTTGTTGTACACTGAAATTCGGGATGAGCAGCAGTAACGGAAAGGACAGGTAACCTATGAAACGCATTGCAGTGCTAACGAGTGGGGGCGACGCACCGGGAATGAATGCCGCCATTCGTTCCGTAACACGCACGGCGCTTGAGAAAGGATGGGAAGTCTTTGGTGTCAATCATGGCTATGCAGGCCTGATTAGCGATGACATGCGGTTCCTGGGTGCGCGAGATGTTGGTGGAATTATCCAGCAGGGTGGCACGATGCTGGGAAGCGCGCGCTCACCCGAATTCAGGACGCCGGAAGGGCAGAAGACAGCCCTGCAAAATCTTTCCAGTCGCGGTATCGATGGTCTGGTTGTCATCGGGGGCAATGGATCGCAGTCTGGCGCGCATGCCCTGCACCAGTTGGGGTTTCCGGTAGTGGGTGTGGCATCCACCATCGATAATGATCTGTTCGGATCAGACATCACCATTGGCGTGGATACTGCACTCAACATTGCCCTTGAGGCTGTTGACCGTCTCAAAGTAACGGCTTCATCCCACCGGCGTGCCTTTCTGATCGAGGTCATGGGACGTGACTGCGGTTACCTGGCCCTGATGACGGGCATTGCGGGTGGCGCGGAAATGATCGTGATTCCCGAAATTGAGACCAGGCCAGAGCAGGTGGCAGATGGCCTGCGGGCAGCTTACGAGCGTGGCAAGGCGCACGGAATCGTCATCGTCGCCGAAGGGGCCAAATATGACGCCGAAGCGCTCACTACCTATTTCAAAGAACACAAAGAGCAGATCGGCTTTGAACTGCGCGCCACGACACTGGGTCATGTGCAGCGCGGTGGGCACCCCGGCGCATACGACCGCATCCTGGCCACACGTCTGGCAGCGCACGCTGTCGAATGCCTTGCGAAAGGCATCACAGGCGTGCTGGCTGGTCATGTTAAAGGGCAAATGCACACGACACCGCTTGACCAGGTCGCAGGGACACACAAGAAGCTGGACGAATCCCTGTACGCGCTTGCCGGCGTCCTCGCCCAGTAATAAACCAGCCACTGTAAACGGCGGCTGCCGTGCCCTAAGCGCTTTCGTGAACGAAACGCACGGCAGTCGCCAGCGCCAGGAGCCCGGTAACCATAGCTGCAAAACCCACCACGACAAAATCCCCGGTCATGCTGTAAAGCAGTCCACCCACCATCACGCCAGAAAGTCGGCCCAGCGATGCACCCCCTGCCACACCACTCATCATGACGGCGCGCGCCTCTGGGAGAATCTCAGTGAACAGCGCCAGACCAGACACGATAGCGGTCTCCAGCGTAAAGAACATGATGAACAGGCCGATTTGCGCGCCCAGCAGAGTCGATGCGGCCAGCGGCAGCAGAAAGTAGCTGACACTGGAAATCCCCATACCCGCCAGCGCCAAACGGCGCTTGCCCAAATGGTCCGCCAGCGAGATCACGGCAAGCTCTCCACACGCCTCGGCCAGTGCCACGAAGAGCACGGCAGAAATCGTTTGCGCCACGCTGGCCTCAAACCGCACGCCCAGCCAAATGCCAAAGTTGATGAAGAAGATCTCATTGCTGCTGGAGACCAGGAAGGAATAGGCCACAGCCGCCAATCCTACTGGTTTACCACGCAGCAGCCGCAGTGCATCCAGGAGGGTGAGCACCGCGCGCGACCCTGCATCCCCCCTCCCTGCGTCCGTTGGCAGGATCAGCCAGAGTGCGAGCGCCGCCACTGCCGCCGCCAGCGCAATCACGGCGAACACGGCCTGCAAACCAAACCTTTGCAGCAGGAATCCGACCAGGACGGCTGCGGTGATGAGCGCGCCTGCCCAGCTTAACTCGGTAATGCCTATCGCAAAGCCACGACGGGAATAGGGGACGCGTTCACCCACATACGCCTGCATCGACATATCAAACAGCAGTTTACACGCGCCAAATCCCAGCAGCACTGCAAAAAAGACCGCGAACTGCGGCACCACACTTCCCACACACGCCAGCACGGCAATGCCGGCCAGCGCACCGGTCATCACGCGTTTGCGTCCCAGGCGCTCTGGCAGCGTGCCAAACAGAGGCCCCGCAATGCCAACACCCGCCTGAAGGCCAATCACACTCTGCACTGCTGTTTCAGGCACAGTCAGAATACGGGCGATATCCGGGACATAGGGGTATGTGAAGCGGCGCGTCATGTTCACCACCAGACGCGACATCGTCAGCGTGAACAGGATCACGCCCAAACCACGTTCTTTACGTTGTGGCTGCACGGGTACTCCAGGGAGAAAGGGATGGCGTTGGTATCGGGTGCCGGCAGCAGCACTACCGGCATACCTCGCATTGCGGACTACAAATTCTGAACAAGGCGACGGTAGCGCTTTGCGAGCGTCTTGAGCATTACCACACCCATTTCACCGTCTTCGGTCAGTTCATCCAGCAAATCAAGTTTCGCCAGCGCCAGGCATTTAACCGGTTCCATAGCAATGACCGTGGCGCTGCGCGGGGCGTCATCCAGAAGCGACATTTCACCGAAGAAATCAGTACGTTTCAGGCGATCAAGCTCCACATCTTCGCCCTCGCTGTTTTTGCGGACGACGCGCACTTCACCGCGCACCACAATGAACAACCCCACACCGACCTTGCCCTGTTCGATAATGATTTCATCGGTCTCATAATCGCGTTCCCGGCAGCGCCGCGCGATTTTGATGAGCTGCGACTCCTTTAGCCCATGAAACAGTGGAACTTTCGTTAAGAACTCTGCAATATCTTCAACCGTTGCGGACATTACCTGTTTCCTTGCTCTGTGTTGATCCAAACGAGTGTTACGCGATATTGTAGATGAAATCCTCACGAATTGCAGCTAACTCACCGGCACATTGTCACGACTGGTGTAATTGCGCAGACGGGGGTAGCGCCACGCGATCAGCGCTGTGATGCACACAGTGGCCACGCCGCCGGTGAAGATCGCAAACGGCGCGCCGAAGGCCGCTGCAACCAGACCCGCTTCCAGCTCCCCAAGCTGCGGGCCGCCCATGAAGAAGATCATGTTAACGCTGGTCATGCGTCCTCTCAGATAGTCTGGCGTAAGCGTTTGCCGGATGGTACCCCGAATCACGGTGGAAACCGTATCCCCCGCGCCGGACAGTGCGAACAGAACGTAGGACAGCGCAAAGACTGACGACAGCGCAAAGAGAGCCGTCGCGAAACCGTACAGCGCCACACTAAGCAGCAGTATTCGCCCCTGCTGCACAATCTCTTTGCGCAGCGCCGCAAACATTCCAGCCAGCACAGCGCCAATGGGCTGTGCAGTCGCCAGCAAACCATAACCCTCTGCGCCCACATGCAGAATTTCGCTGGCTACGATGGGCAGCATGGTACGCGCTGAGGAAAAGAACGTCGCCATAAAATCCAGCAGCATCGTGCCCCAGATAATGCGCGAGCGATAGGTGAACCGCAATCCTTCAAGCATCGGTTTCCAGCCAATGCCGCTGGCTGCAGAGGCACGCTGGCTGCGATAGCGCATGCGCTGCACCATAAGAATGGCAAACAGAAAAGACAGGGCGTTGAGCGCGTAAACAATGCCGATGTGGTTATTTGTCCCGGCGAACTGCTCCAGGCTTTCCAACCGCCCGATGAGAAGCCCGGCAGCAGAAGGCCCGCTAATGGTGGCAAGCTGAAACATCAGCGTATTGAGGCTGACGGCATTTGCGAGGTCTTTGCGCTCCACGAGGTTGGGTACCAGCGATTGGCGCGCGGGGTTATCGAAGGCCGTAGCCGCCGCGCCTGCTGCCGTCAGACCATAGATAAGCCCCAACACCGCGCTGCCTGATAGTGTGAGCACGGCCAGCAAACCGGCGACAATGGCTCCCACCAACCGGGTCCACAGCATCAG
>CAZQIJ010000329.1:0-5354 GCA_964592955.1 uncultured Anaerolineaceae bacterium | reverse complement strand
CCTATAACCAGGTGGTGCAGCAGGTGTATGCCGATGAGATGGTACGCTCGCGCGAGATGGTCAAAGAGATTGACGCAGGCACAATAGACCGTTCCCCGGTGGATGAATACGCCACCTGGCAGGAACTGGAGGCGGCGCATTCAGAGAATGAAACCGCTGAATGCCGCGTTGTGGGATTAGTGGTTGAGACACGCCCCGATCATATCAGCGCGGAAGAAGTGCTGCGCATTCGCCGCCTGGGCTGTACAAAAGTGCAGATCGGGTTCCAGAGCCTGAACGATGATGTGCTGCTGGCCAACAAACGCGGGCACACCGTCCAGGCGACGCGGCGCGCTGTGCGCCTGCTGCGCAAGGCCGGGTTCAAGATCCACGCGCACTGGATGCCCAACCTGTATGGCTCCACCCCTGAAGCCGACATCGAAGATTACCGCCGGATGTTTGCCGACCCGGATTTTCGCCCGGACGAACTCAAGATCTACCCGTGTTCATTGATTGAAAGCGCGGAACTGATGCAGCGCTATGAAGCGGGTTCGTGGCGACCCTATACCTATGATGAACTGCTGCATGTACTGGTCGCATGTTTTCGGCTTACACCGGAATACTGCCGGTTAACCCGTGTTGTGCGCGATATCCCGTCTACCGATATCGTGGTGGGGAACCAGATGACCAACTTCCGCCAGATTGTGGAAAACGCGCTGGAACAGCAGGGTGAACGCAGCCGCGATATTCGCGCGCGCGAGGTGCGCTACCGTTCGGTGGAAACCGAGCACCTGCACCTGGATGAAGTGCGTTACAGCAGCGCTTGCAGCGACGAGATCTTCCTGCAATACATTACCGCAGCGCGCGATATCGCCGGGTTTTTGCGGCTTTCGCTGCCGCATGCACACGAAACCGCCCTTGTGCCTGAACTGGAAGGCGCGGCCATCATCCGTGAGGTGCATGTCTATGGGCAGGCTGTGGGGTTTGGGGATTCCGCCCCTGGTCGCGCACAGCACACCGGTCTCGGCACGCAGCTCATCGAAGAGGCGGTAAAACTGGCGCGCGCAGCGGGCTACCGTCGCATTGCAGTGATTTCTGCCATCGGCACCCGCGAATACTACCGCAAACGCGCGTTTGCCGATGGCGAACTGTACCAGGTGCGTGCGCTGGAACAGGGTTAGCCCTGCCCCAGCCAGCCCGCGTCAGGGTGTCGCAGAGGGTGCGAAGGTGGCAATGACCGTTGGCGTGGGGGTATCCGGTTCAGCATACACGACGCGAATCCAGTACTGCGCCGGGCCGCCTTCGGCCAGCCAACCCGTGACCGGATTCGAGGTCAGCACACGCACCTGCCACCAGTTATAGCCATACGCGCACACCGGACCGTTGACGATGACCAGCGGCGTTTCCAGCAGCAGATCCGCCAGCACGGGCGCACTGAGACTGGGGGCGCTGCGCAGATGCTTGGGCGTAAAGTCATTATAGGTGACGGCTGCCCGGTCTCCGATGTCCAGCGGCAGCGGAAAATCGCAGGGTACCGGGCTGGGGAGATAAACCAGTGGCGCGCCATCCGTGGCGGTTTCGGCCATCCAGCCCTCATAGATAATGTTGAACACGGTGGCGCGCACCCGCCGCCAGTTCACGCCGTCTGCGCACTGTGATCCGCTCAGGACGAGCACACTGCTTCCAGCCTGGACAACGATCTGCGTTGCGGAATCCAGATCCGGTTGTGTGCGGATGCGCGCATTGTAGAGGAGCGTGAAACGCTCTCCTGAGCTAAGCTGGAGCGGCACGCCGCACGGACCGGGATCACCGGGTGCATCTGCCACAAAACGCATCCAATAGGCCGTGCGGCGGCCTTCCGCAGCCCAGCCATCCACACCATGACCGCGAATACGCCACCAATTGAACCCACCCTGGCACACCGGTCCTTCGACGATGGTGAACTGGCGACGATCCTGAAACTGAATCAGCAGCGGGCTGGACGCGGTAGGGCGCAGCCGTATGCTGATACCCGGTGTCAGCGCGATCACATCACCGGGTGTGAATGGCAGCGGGCTTAGGCAGTCCGCAGGGGTGAGGGTCGGCGCAACATAGGTAATGTTTGGATCAATGGTGGGCGACTGTGGGGGTGTGATGATGGGCGGCAGCACAATTGGCCCTGGCGGGGTGATCGTTGGGGGAAAGGTGGCTGTCGCCAACAACCCGCCGCCGGGAGTAATGGTGGGCGGAAAGCCATCCTGGGCACGACTTTTGAACGATTGTGAGAAACCGAGGCTGGTCACAACAAGCGCCAGCAGCAGGCTTGCCACAATGAATGAACGTTTTCCGGACATAAGCGAAGTGTCCCCGCATCAAGAAAGCACATGCGGCAGGAAAACTGCCGTCGCATAGATTATAGCCACCGCTGCCCATAACGCGAAAGTGGACCCCGTGTGTGGCCCTGCCGCTATGGGCTGAAAAAAGGCGGAGCGTCGTTCTTCGCGCGGGAGTCTGCCGCAATCTGCTGTTTGTAATCAAGGACGCGCGCCAGCAGCGCAGGGTCGGCTGCTGCCAGTATCTGCACGGCGAGCAAACCGGCGTTGTGCCCGCCGCCGATGGCGACTGTCGCTACCGGCACACCCCTGGGCATCTGCACAATCGACAACAGCGAATCCAACCCGTTGAGTGTCTTGCTTTGCACGGGAACCCCGATGACCGGCAGCGGGGTATATGCAGCGATCATGCCGGGCAGGTGCGCCGCGCCTCCTGCCCCGGCAATGATGACACGGATACCGCGCGTGTGCGCCGCCTGACCATAAGCCGCCATATCCATGGGGGTGCGGTGCGCCGAGACGACGCGCATTTCGTAAGCAACTTCAAACATCTCGCAGATCTCCGCCGCACCCTGAAGGGTGGGAAGATCGCTGTCACTGCCCATGATGATTCCCACAAGTACCATCGTCATAACTCCACCAGATCAGCAGCCTGCCGCGCGACAGCTTCTGCCGCGTCCTGCGCTTCACCCACTACTGTGATGTGACCCATTTTGCGACCAGGGCGCACCTCGCGCTTGCCATACAGATGCACATGGACGCCGTCCAGCGCCAGCGCCGCGCGCACGCCATCCAACCTCACAGTTCTCTGGTGCTTGCCCAGCAGATTGACCATGACCGCCGCAGGCGCGCGCATCTCGACCGATCCCAGCGGAAGCCCAAGCACTGCGCGCAGATGGTTCTCGAACTGTGAAGTCACGCAGCCCTCAATCGTGTAATGGCCCGAATTGTGCGGGCGCGGCGCGATCTCGTTCAGCAGGATTTCGCCATTGGCCAGCTCAAACAGCTCCACGCCAAAGATACCGACTCCGTCCACGGCAATCACGGCCTGTTCCGCAATGTCGCGCGCGCGCTGGACAGCCGCGCCCTGTGCCGGAGCGCGCACCACGTGGCAGATGTGGTTCTGCTGAATCGTCTCCACCACCGGGTAACTGCGGATCTCGCCATCGCGCCCGCGCAGCACCATCACCGCCAGTTCACGCACAAACGGGACGTAGGCTTCGAACATGACCCCTAAGCGGCTTCGCGCAAGTTTGTGCCATGCCGCCTCAATGTCTGCGGGGCTGTGAAGGGTCGCGTTGCCATAGCCGTCATAACCGCCGTAACGGGCTTTGAGCACACCGGGGAGCGCCGCGATATCCCCTGGCGCGCTCACTGCCTCAAAAGCAGGGACAGGCAGCCCGGCAGCCGCCAACCGCTGTTTCTGCAGCAGTTTGTCCTGGATTGTCGCCAGCGTCCCCGCAGACGGATACACGGAACAGCCAGCATCCTGGACGGCAAAAAGCGGCGTGGCATCGACGAATTCGTTTTCCAGCGTAAGCACATCGCACGAGGACGCGAAACGCAGCAGCGCTGCGGTGTCGCCCCACTCCCCCAGGGTCTCGTGACGGGTGAGGCGCGCCGCTGGCGTATCCGGGACGCGTTCATAGATGGCGGTTTCGAGCCCCAGGCTTATGGCGGCCTGCGTAAGCATCTGCGCGAGCTGCCCGCCGCCCAGAATACCGACCCGCATCATGATACCTTTGTGGCCAGTGCCACCGCCACAGCCTGGACGATGATCTGATGCTCGGCTGCGTGCATGTGTGCCTCGAAATCTGCCAGCGTGTCCGTCAGCGCGATAGAGACGGTGGCCTGCACGATCACCGGTCCGGCATCGACTTCAGGAACCACATAATGCACCATGCACCCGCTCTCCTCGATCTCGCCGCGCTGGTACGCCTCATAAGCGCGTGTGATCGCATCTGCGCCAGGAAATGCGCCGGGAAGCGCGGGGTGCAGATTGATGACGCGGTTCGGGAAGTGATCCAGAAAAGCCGGGCTGAGGATATGCATCCACCCGGCGAGCACAATCAGATCCGGCTGCGCGTCGGCAACCCGCAGCGCAAGCTCTGCATCGTACTCTGTGCGTGATCGCCCCGCGCCCGTGAAGCGCTTGAGCGGGAGGTAGAGCGTCGGAATGCCAGCCGCCTCTGCACGCTTAAGACCGTAGGCATCTTTGCGATTAGAGATAACGAGCGCGATTCTCGCCCGCAGATGGCCGCCGTTAATGGCGTCGATGATGGCCTGTAGGTTGGTGCCGGATCCAGAGATCAGGACGACGATCTGCTGCATCAAATTCCCTCAATGGTTACACGGTCAGGGGTGGCTGCTGCCGTTATTTCGCCAACAACGGTAAGTTCAGGGTGCGCTTTTATTGCCGCTGCTGCCTGATCCGCAGGCACGACGGCCAGCATGCCGACACCCATATTGAAGACATGAAACATCTCTGCACTGCTCACGCCGCCAGCGCGCGCGATGAGGCTGAAGATCGGCGGTTCGTGCCAGGTGCCGCGCCGGATGCGTGCCTGTGTGCCCTGCGGCAGAATACGCGGCAGATTATCCACGATGCCGCCGCCGGTGATGTGGGCGAGGCCGCGTATGTCGATTCCTGCCGCCCACAGCCGCTCAAGATCGCGCAGGTAAGGGCGATGCACGGCGAGCAGCGCATCCCCAACCGTCTGCCCCAAGTCCGCGTGCTGCGCGGTCCAATCCACATCGACCAGCGCACGCCGCGCGAGCGAATAACCGTTGGTGTGCAGCCCGCTGGAAGGCAGCGCCAGAATCGCGTCACCCGCGGTGATACGCGTGCCGTCGATGAGGTTTGCACGATCCACAACGCCCACAATCGTCCCGGCCAGGTCAAGTTCGCCCGGTTGATAGACGCCCGGCATCTCTGCCGTTTCACCGCCCAGCAGCGCACATCCTGCTTCGCCGCAGGCAGCGGCACACCCTGCAACCACCGTCGCAATCTGTTCCGGGTTCAGGCGCGCCGCAGCGACATAATCCAGAAAGAACAGGGGCCGC
>CAZQIJ010000328.1:0-5374 GCA_964592955.1 uncultured Anaerolineaceae bacterium | reverse complement strand
CGGGCAGGTGCGGTAGCCAAAATACAGCAGGATGACCTCGCCCTGGTGCGCGCTGAACCGGAACGGTTCGCCCTCGGTGGACTCAATCGTAAAATCGGTAAAGGTGCGGGGCGGCTGGATAACCGCGCCGCGCAGATCGTCCGCATAGGGCAGCGCCGCGCTGCGGGTGGATGGCGCGGTGGCCGCCCCGCCGCACGCGCCCAAAACCAGCGCCAGCAGCACCAGGCCGGCCAGCATCCCACGTTTCGTCACATCCGGTGTTTTCATAACCGTCCCCTGTTCACTCATGCATCAATATAAATGCTGATGGCTGCATCGTGCCGCACCGAACACGCGCCCACATAAACCGCTTCTTCGGTGAACGTTTGGCGGATGGTTTCGCCAGCGCGCACGAAGAACGGCCCAATCTCGTGATCGGCGATATCGTCGTTGCGGATGATGATGGTGTTGCGCCCGCTTACCGAAAGCACCAGCTCCGGCGGGATGACGTTCTCGCCATGACCGGCGGTGATTTCCGCAAAGGTCCCCAGCGGGATCACAATCAGCAGGTCGCGCGCTTCATCATACGGGAAGGCCAGGTCTTCGCTGCGGCTGCGATACGTGAAGCGCTCCCCCAGCGGGGATTGCGGCACAGGGTACACGTAGACGGTGAACTGCTCGGCCACCGCTTGCTCGCGTCCGGGGATCAGCGCGCCCACATCCACAAGCCATTGGCCGCGCATGGGCCATGTGACCGGGATCCGGTACACGCCCTCGCTGCCGCCGGTCACGGTGCGGCTCATGGGGATCTGGCCATCGGTGGTCACCAGCACGCCGCGCATTTCGACAACCGCGTCGTTGATGGGCGCGCCTTGCCGGTCTTCCAGCGCCACCAGCACCTCATTGGGGCCAACCGCCATCGGGAACGGATCGCTGCCCATCGTCACGGTCACGTCCGGGAGCGCAGCCTGCTGGGTTTGCAGAAAGCGCGCATACCCCGCGCAGATCACGATCACGACGACACCTAAGGCGGCAAATAATAGTCTCATGCGCTCTCTCCACGCTGGTCGCTGATGGGCTTAACGCTATTCTAGCAGAAAGCGCCAGCCGCCCGCGGCGACAATCTTCCGTTGTTTGCCGTGCCATTCGGCACATGGCTGCGCCGTCACTCCAGCGCCAGGCTAAGCACCAGCACCCGTTCCTTGCCCTGGCCCAGGTCCACATCGACGGTGTAATCGTCCAGGAACCCCAGGCGGCGGTACAGCCGCAGCGCGCCAGCGTTCTGGGCAGATGCGCCAATCTCCACCACCGAAACCTGCATCTCACGCGCCGCGCGCATCAGATACTGGATGATCGTGGTGCCCACGCCGCGCTGACGCCACGCTTCGGCCACCACCAGATCGCTGATTTCGCCCACGCGCGGCCACACCGTGAACTGTCCGAAGCCGATGATGTCGTGCGTGCCAGGCGCGATGGCCACCACACCCAGCCCGCGCCCCTGCCGCCCGATCTGCTGCGCCCGCTGGATGAGCAGGTAGACTTCGGTGGCAGAGCGCCCCGGCAGGCAGGCGGTGTGCAGGGCTTCTTTATCCGTGAGCAGTACCGGACGGATCCGGTAGAGCGGGTTGGGGGTGTGTAGGGCAACAGGCACATGGTGCATGGAACAGATGCAGGCTCCTGAATTCGCTGTGCGGTCATCCAAGCTTAGCCGAATCTAAGCCCGACTTCAAGAATCAATCGGGCGGGGTGTATTTCAGATTATTGGCGCAATGCCTGCCTGCCCTCACCCCCCGGCCCCCACAACAAGTTGGGGAGAGGGGGAGCAAACTACTTCTGAAAGTCCCTCTCCCCGCGAAGCAGTGGGAGGGATTTAGGGTGAGGGGGCTTCGCCAACAGCAGCCGCAACAGCCCTCAGCCCGCATAGGCGCTGTAGATCGCGCGCAGGTGCCGCGCGGCGCTGTCCCAGGTGAAGTGTGCGGCGCGGGCGGTCCCGCGCGTGATGAGCGTTTGGCGCAGCGCAGTGTCGGTGAGCAGACGGCGCAGCGCATCGGTGAGGGCTTCCACGTCCAGCGGGTCGAGCATCAGGGCGGCGTCGCCTGCCACTTCCGGCAAAGACGAGAGGTTGGATGTTACCACCGGTGTGCCACAGGCGAAGGCTTCCAGCACCGGCAGACCGAATCCCTCATACAGCGAAGGCTGCGCGACGCAGGCGGCGGCGGAATACAGCGCGGGCAGGTCGGCTTCATCTGCGAAGCCGGTGAACCGGACGTAATCGCGCATGGCGTGCGCATCCATCGCCGCATAAATCGGGTCTTCCAGCCAGCCTTTGCCCCCCACGATCACGAGTCCAACGTCCAGCCCGCCGCGCCGAAGCTGCGCCAGCGCCTGGATCAACCGCCCGTAGTTCTTGCGCGGCTGCACCGTCCCCACAGACAGGATGTACGGGCGCGCGCCGATGCCGTATTTTTCGCGCACGCCGTCCGGCGCACTGACGGGATGAAAGCGCGCATCCACGCCAGAAAGCAGCACCGTGATCTTTTCTGGCGGCGTGCCATACAGCGCGATGAGGTCCGCTTTGGTGGCCTGGGAATCTGCCAGCACATGGGCGGCGCGCCCCACCGAACGCGGCACCACCGTGTTCAGGTAGGCGCGCAGCGACGGCGACGCGGCCTCTGGCACGCGCACGAACGACAGGTCATGAACCGTGAGCAGGGCGTGGCTGCGGCTGGGCGGCAGCACAAAATCCGTCGCGTGCAGCAGGTCCGCGGGGCCGGTGAAAGCCTCGATGCGCAGCGGCAGCCGGGCGCGGTGCCAGGCGCGCGCGAACCAGCGCGGCGTGATGCGCGTGGTCGCAAAGGTGAAGTTTGGGCCCGGCGCGGGCGGCAGGGATTTGCGCCCCGCCCCCGCCACAAACAGCCGGTACTCGGTGGTGGAATCCTGGCGGGCAAGCGCGGCGACCAGCTCGCGCACATAGCGCCCGATGCCGCCGCCCTGCTCGTAGGCCGGGGTGTAGTCAATCGTTATGGTAGGCACGGCAAACCCCGGCTAATCTGCAAGGACGGCGATCGCTTCGACCTCGATCATCAGCTCCTTCATAAACAGCGCGCGTACCTCTACGGCGGTGCTGGCCGGGACGTGCGCCGGGTCGATATAGCGGTTGCGCACCTCGCGCACTGCCGGGATCTGCGCGATATCGGTGAGGAAGTAGGTGAACTTCACGACATCGGCAAAGGTCGCGCCCACCGCCGCCAGCGCCGTTTCAAGGTTCCTGAAGACCTGTTCGGCCTGCGCGCCCATGTCATCGCGGCCCACAATGCCGCCGTGAACGTCGAACGCCACCTGCCCGGCGATGTATACGGTGCGCCTGGCGGTGGTTTCCACAACGTGCGTGTAGCCGGTCGGTTTGGCGATGCCGTCCGGGTTGATGCGGCGAATCGTGCTGTCATTCATTGGGGAATCCTTTCTCGTGTACTGCCGTCTGCGCCATCACCAGGCAGTCCCCTGCCCGGCGCATCCGGCACATTTACCGCGCCCACACTACCACGCCCTGGCCACAAATGCCACGACTTCACTGCGCTTTAACGAGGGCTTTTGCAAAGTCAACAGCCGCGCATCGGTTGGGGTGCCAGGGGAACAAGTCCCCTGGCTAGTGATTGTCTGGCAGCGTGCCGCCTGTACACCCACTCAAGTGGGTAGACGTGTCTGTTTCGCAATGGAGGGCGGCGGGTTCCAGCTACCCACCTGGTGTGGATGTCCCTGCTGCGGCAACCGAAAAACAGTTCCCCTGGCGGAGACTGTGCCAATCGCCGGAGTTTTCGGACTTTGCAACAGCACTAGCGCTTAAACCGCCGCAGCGCGGGATCATTACGCGCCGTCTGCAAACCGCATCTGAATCACATCCGCGGCGTCATAGCTGACGTGGACGAAGAACGGCGGCGCATCTGGCAGCGCGATGCGCGGGAGGATGTGCGGCAGGTCTTCCACCAGGTCAAGCGACAGCGCCGCGTCCAGCGGCACCCATTCCAGCGTGCCTTCGTCAGATTCCACCAGGCCATCGCGCCGCGCGCTTTCTGCCGTGAAGATCAGCAGCAGGATTCCGGTGTCCGCGCCCGCATCGATGGTGTAGACCCCGCGCAGCCGCACCGTGTGGACATCCAGCCCGCACTCTTCCTTTACCTCGCGCTGCACGCTCGTCAGCGGGTCTTCATCGCGCTCGATGTGCCCGCCCAGGCCGTTATACCGGTTCGGAAACACCCGCTTGTGTGCCGCGCGCTTCATCAGCAGCACATCACCGCCATGCAGCACAAAACACAGCGTGCGCGGGATAACCAGCCACCGCCCCGCCGTCGCATCTGCCCCCTGCCCCTGAGCGCCCATCCCACATCCTCCCGGCCTTAATGCCCACGCCTCAACCCAGTATAATACACTTGGTGACTGCTCTGGTAGCTTTGCCCCCTCCTCACCCCTGACTCCCCGCTTCTACGCAGGGGCGAGGGGACTTTCTGGCCTGCGGTTCACCCCCGCTTCCACGCAGTGGGAGAAGGGGGCAGGGGGGATGAGCGGCATAAAAAACGCAAAAGAACCTAGTAGTCCCTACACCTGTTGGATGTCCCATTGTGGAGAAACCGCATTGACTGCACCCCATTGGCACCTTTGGCCCCTTGCGCCAGCCCTCACAGCGCTCTACCGCTGGTTGGCGCTGCCTGTTTTCCTGCGCCAGGACGCGCAAACCGCCCATGACGTAACCCTGCGCCTGCTCTCCCGCCTGGACGCCCTGCCCCTGCCGCCCGTCTATACGCCGTACCCGCTGCGGGTGGGCGGTGTGGCGCTGCCTGCGCCCGTCATGCTGGCCGCCGGGATGGTGAAGGGTCTGGGCTTTGCAGACGAAGACTCGGCGCTGGCGGCTGCCGGTCGCGGCGAAAACATCATCCCTGGCTGGCGCACCCTGCCCGCGCTGGTCGGACCGGTGGAGTTTGGATCCTTCACGCGCTACCCGCGTCTGGGCAATCCGGGGCGCGTCATCTGGCGCGACGTTCCCACCCGCTCCACGCAGAATCGCGTTGGGCTGCGTAATCCTGGCGCGCGGGCAGCGGCGCAGTTTCTTAGCCAGCGCCCGCGCCCGGATGTGTTTGGAATCAATATCGCCGTCAGCCCCGGCGTCACCGACCCGGCGCAGGAGGAACGCGAAGCGGTTGAGGCGGCGCGCCTGTTCCTGGATGCCGGTGTGCGCCCGTCGTGGTTCACGCTTAACCTGAGCTGTCCCAACACCGAAGATGATCCCGGCGGCAACCAGTCTAAGGGCAAAGCCCTGCGCTTATGCGGCGCGCTGATTCGTCACCTGGACGGCGTTCCGCTGTGGGTGAAGCTTGGCCCGGATCTCGCCGCCGACCAGTAC
>CAZQIJ010000327.1:0-5378 GCA_964592955.1 uncultured Anaerolineaceae bacterium | reverse complement strand
TCACGCCAGCAAGCACGCATGGCCTTGTTTGACTACATCGAGGTCTTCTACAACCCTCAGCGCCTGCATTCGGGCATTGACTATGCCTGTCCAGTCAGTCGCGCCGCTAGAGCACTTGTTACTCCAAAAAACTGGGGGTAGACCATCTTTAAGTCGAAACACCATTAGGTTTCCCTCCACTGAATCGGGGCAAGTTCAATACCAGCGCGCTACATCTGCGGGGAAGGATCGGTGCCTTCGATCTCGTCAGAGATCAGATCGTGCGGGACCTCAACTTCCTGCGTTTCGAACAGATCTGCGGGCAGGTTGGCGAGCAGTTGGTTGCTGCGGCGAATGGGAAACGGATCCACACCGCCCGGAATTGCCCCCATCATCCGCTGTATTGCCAGCATTTCCTGGGTGCTGATTGCGCCCATCGTGCCAGCCTCGTTATCCGTATCCACAGTGCCAAATGCGCGGTGAAACGCGATGCGCTGAAACTGAACATCAGACATGTTGGCCACAATCAGCGCGTTGGGGTTATAGCCGTGCGGCAGCAAATCTTTCTGGCGAATGAGCAGCAGGCCCGTGATGAGCAGTGCCACACCCACCCACTGCAAAGGTGCCAGCCGATCACCCAGTACGACGAAGGTCAGCACCAGGGAGACCGCGATTTCGAGGATGGCCAGAATCGCGGTTTGCATGCCGCCCAGGAATTTGACCCCGGCGAACATTGCTATGCGGGAAAGTGCTGTCGTTACCCCCAGCACAAAGATGGGGCCAATGGCCTCTTCCATCACTGCCGATGATGGGGGATGCCCCACCGCCAGCCACACCATCGATACGATCACGCCCATCGTGGTCAGGACGTACAGCGCAACGGTTCGGGCCGGCATCTCATAGAGCACATACTGGCTGAGGACAAACGTCCCGGCAAACATCAGGGCGTTGCCCAGCATCAGCCCTACGCCCACCCAATCCATTGCCCCTTCATTGAAGCCTGTGATGAACAGCAGTGCGACCAGCGCCAGCCCCACGCGAATCAGCGTGCGACGGTCTGCGGGCTGCCCCCCGATGTGTGAGATAAGCACAGCAAATGCCAGATACGTCCCGTTGAGAAGCTGCGCCAGCGACGCATCCAAACGCCCCAGACCGCCATAGAAGAACAGCGACCCAATGCCGTTAATTGCCCCAATGACCAGGCAGCCAAGCAGCCCTGCCGGGTAGATGAAGATATACTGGCGAAAGAACAGCAGATACACAGACCACAGCAGCGCGACAGCGACAATCGTCCGCAGTGCGGCCACGGTAAACGGATCGGCACCGGCAGTAATGGCAAGTTTACCGAAGGTTGGGGCCATACCGAGAAACAGCGGTGTCGAGAGGGCAGCGATGACACCGGTCAGCCTGATTTCGTTATCCACGCCTCACCTGCTGTTCTTCCCTGTTACGGCCACCAGTGGCAGCAGAACCACGAATTCACTGCCCGGCAGCCTGAATTGGTCACGCCCTTCACTCTCCACCCAGATCTGCCCGCCATGAGCCTCAATGATGCCTTTGCAGATCGATAATCCAAGGCCCAGCCCCCCACCGTTGAAGGCCGTCTTGCTGGTGCTGTGCAGCATCACATCGTTGATGGTATGAAAGCGCTCGAAGATCTGTTTCTGCGCCGTTTTGTCGATACCTATGCCGGTATCCCTGACGCTGAACCGCAGGTAGTAGCTGTCCGTTTGGGCGGTGAGGAAGATGCTGCCGCCGTCTGGCGTGAATTTGATGGCGTTGCTGATCAGGTTCGAGACGGCCAGGTGCAGCAGGTCAGAATCGCCACGAAGATCAGAGGGCCACTCGCCAGGTTCAAAATTGACGGTCAGCCGTCGCTCGTCCAGGGCTTTGATGTAACTGCGCAGGGCCTTGCGCACCAGAAAACTCATGTTCACGGAACCGATGGCCAGATCCATGCGCTTCGTCATGATGCGGCTGATGGTGACGATTTCTTCGATGATGTTCTGCATGCGCTCAATCGCGTCGGTAAGTCCTTCGATGAGTGACTTAATGCCAGAGTCAGACATCATCAGGCTTTGCAGCGGGGGATGATCGGTGAGCAGGCGGCTGTAACCGAAGACCAGGGTCAGCGGTGTGCGAAGCTCATGCGCGGTGAGCTGGATGAAGGTATCCTTCATTTTGTCCAGATGCACCAGACCCTTGTTGACATCCTCAAGCTCGCGGATGCGACGTTCCAGCCGCATGACCACCTCACGGGTGTATTTCTGCTGCGCCGTGGTCAGCCGCTCCGCATCGATCGCGTCCTGCCCCCCACCAAGATAGTATTCAAGCTGCGAGGTCAGGGTTTCCACATTGACGGGTTTGGTAATGTAGCCGTTGATCCCGGCAGCAATGGCCAGTTCCCAATCCGGCCCACCCTGGCTTTGCGCCGTCAGCGCCACAATCGGTGTCCTTGTAAAGCGTCCGTCGAGGCGCAGCGCTGTGGCAATCTCCTGCCCGCTAAGATCCGGGAGGTTGATGTCGGTGAGAATCAGGTCTGGTTCATACTCGCGCGCCATGTCAACGCCTTCCAGACCGCGTTCGGCGATCAGGACGTTGTATCCCGAGTATTTGAGCGCGCGCTCAACAAGCCGTCTGCTTGCGGGATCATCTTCGATGTAAAGGATGGTGCGTTTTTCGGTGGTCAAGGGTGTGTTCCTGTCAGGTCCCGAGTGTGTCTATTCCAACTATAGCATATTCTGCCTTGCAGACAACGTCCACGCAGGTGTTGCGGGGAAGCGCGGCGCGCAGTTACGATCTGTAGACCTGTATACGTTGCGCGGGGTCACGGCGGGATAGCCGCTTCATTTGCTCGCGAACCACCGAGATGACCTCAGATTCATCAACGGTCAGCAGTTCGCGGTCTCGCATTACCACCTGTCCATCGATGATCACGGTGCGCACATCTGCTGGTTGCATATTGTAGACCAGGCTGGAACCCACGTTGTAGAGCGGTTGGTGATGCACCGTGTTCAAGTCAATCAGGATGATGTCTGCAAGGTAGCCTGCTTCCAGTGCGCCAAGCCCCCGCAGGTTCGACACGGACTCGATGACCTTCGCGCTCTCGGCAAAAGCAATCGTCAGCATATCGTCGATGTTCAGGACTTCTGCGTTGCCGGTGTGGTGTTTTTGCGCAAGTGCCGTCAGGCGCATGACTTCCCATAAGTCCAGGGTATCGTTACTGACCGGGCCGTCGGTTGCCAGCCCGACCGGTACACCTGCCGAGCGCAGTTCGGGGATTGGCGTGAGGCCCATGGCCAGTTTGAGATAGGTCTTGGCGGCATGCGCAATCCCTGCGGTTTTGTCTGCCAGCAGCGCGATATCGCCCTCGGTCAGCCCGCACCCATGCGCGATCAGTGTAGGGTGGTCCAGAATTCCGGTCGCATGCAGTACCTGGATGGGGGTTAGCCCGTGCTGCGCAAGGCTGGTTTGTGTTTGGGATACTGTCTCTGCTGCGTGAATGTGAATGCCCATTCCAAGTCGTTGGGCTTCGCGGGCAACTGCCCGCAGGTAATCATCATCACAGGTGTAAGGTGAATGCGGCGCAAGTATCGTAGCGATGCGGCCGTGCGCAGCCCCATTCCAATCACGGGCGAAGTCTACCGCGGTTCGGATGCCTGGTTCGCCGTCAGTGCCGAAGATGGCCCATCCAAGCAGCGCGCGCATACCGGTTTCTTCTACAGCTTTTCCGCCGAGGTGCAGGTGGAAGTAATGGTCTGCGAAGGTGGTGACACCGGCGCGGATCATTTCGATGATGCCCAGTTTCATTCCCCAGTAGACGTCATCGGGCTGGAGGTTGCGTTCCAGCGGCCACATATAGTCATTAAACCAGGGATCCAGATTGACATCTGGGGCAAGGCCGCGAAAGATAATCATGGGAACATGGGAGTGGGTGTTGATGAGTCCTGGGGCGGCCAGAAGGCCGGTTGCATCGATCACGTGGTCGAAGTGGCTGTCATCGACTTGTCCACTGAGCTGAATGTTTTCGATACGGTTTCCGTTAATGATGATGTCCTGCTGCGCGCCGATGGCATAAGGGTGAGCAAGCTTCAGAACATTGCAGTTGCGGATGAGTAACATAGACACGCGGATACTCCCTGATAGGCTGGTTAGAACCTCTGTATTTTACCCGCGAATTTGACATGGCGTGTGGTAGGTTTCGGTATAAATTCCCGCTTGACCTGCACTGCCCAAACTGGTACACTGATCGCGTTGTAAGGCCCCATCGTCTAGCGGTCTAGGACGTCACCCTTTCAAGGTGAAGACACGGGTTCGAGTCCCGTTGGGGTCATGAAAGTGTCCGGAAATTAAGAGACCGCTGTTAAAGCGGTTTTTCATTTCCTCCCCCAATTCTCCTTCGTAGAGCGCAGCACGCAGAACCAGAAAGGGCTCAGCCCAGGGCTTGATGGTGAAGTCGGTGATCTGCTGTGTGTCGAGATCATAGACGAGCGTGTCAAACAGGCTGTGAACCAGCAGCCGCCGATCCTCACCGGTGGTGATCTCCCAGAACTGCTTGATCCGGTTGATCATCTCCACGGTGGTGGTCAATTCAAGGGCGATGCGCTGCTTGTCGGTGGTCTGAGCTTCCCAGTAGGCAATCTGCCGCTCGTTGTAGTCCTTGAGCCGGAAGTACTCGTCGGCCTCGATTTCCCCGGTCTGAAACAGGATCAGGTTGTTCTTCAGTGCCCGGTTGTGTTTGGAGATGGCCAGCTTCTTCTGGCGCTGCAGGTCGGCTTCGTCCTCCACCCCGCCAAAGCGGGACTGCACCGCGACTTCGGCCATGAGGTGGACGGCATCGGGATGGACTTCGAGGGCATCGATGAGGCGGGTGAGGTCGTGTTCGATGACCTCAATCGGGAGGGATTTGCGCTTGCCGGTGCAGGAGCGGCTGTCGGAATGGCGATAGCGGAGCTCGCCGGCCTTGTTGTGTCCGGTGATGCGACTGCGGAGCTTGGCCTGCTGCTGCTGGGCGGCAAGCTGGTCACAGTGGTGGCAGTAGAGCAGGTAGGAGAGGGCAAAGACGTGCGCCTCGGCGCGGGTGCCGGGAGGACGGCGGGTGACACTGCGCGCTTCCTGAGTAGCAGCCACTGCGCGCAGCAGGTCGAGGTCGAAGACGGCGCGTCCGGTGTCGTAGAGCACCGCGGTCGGGTTCTCGATGGTGTTGGCGATGCGTTCCTTGGCTTTGCCTTCGGAGATCAGCCCGGCGTACTCGCGCCAGTTGGCGACGACACGACGGACATCATCGCCGTTGAGGGCGCGCGGATTGCCGAGGCGGTCCCGGAACGGCCAGCCCTGAGCGTTGACGCGCTGCGCCACCGCCCCATACCCCGCCTGGTTGTCCTTGTAGAGGGTGAGGA
>CAZQIJ010000326.1:0-5379 GCA_964592955.1 uncultured Anaerolineaceae bacterium | reverse complement strand
AAACGCACCGGTTGGCCGAGGATTGTCATCGCCTTAGATATGTTGTAGCCTACGCCTGAAACGGTTGTCTTCACACCAAAAAAGGGATAATTGACCGGAGCATAGTCAACGGGAAACCGATCAACCCTCAGTGTTGTTTCGATATTGATGAGGCCTGCGACGAGGATCATGCATACTACTTTCTGGAGGCACAAGACCATGAAAATCACTGCTGCACTTGCTATTGTTATTATACTGGCAATGCGCGTCTCCGCTCAATCCACACCCACGCCGATCGGCCCTCAAACGGCAGATCAACTGGTGGAACTCCAAACGCTTGAGGGCCACTCTGAAGCGATAACGGACGTCGCATTTACGCAGGACAGCCCCCGCCTGATTTCTGCCGCAGATGATACCAGCGTGATGCTGTGGGATGCTGCCAGCGGCGCAGCCCTGAGCACCCAGTTTGAGCATTTCTCATTTGTGAAAGGCATCGCGCTTCATGAGAGCGTTGTCGCGTCATCAAGTTGGGATCGGAGCGTGCGCCTGTGGTCAATCGTGGAGGATGAACTGGTGCCGCTGGAGATACACTCCGGGTATCCGGCGGTTACAGAACGTTTGGACTTCAGCCCGGATGGACAACTGCTGGCTTTCGGGGTAGGAAATGGCACTGTACACGTGGTAAGCACAGCCACCCAGGCCGAACAGTTTCAGTTCAGCCTGGCTGCGCTGCAGGTCACGGCTGTGGCCTTCAGCCCGGATGGTGCGACCTTGGCGGCAGCGGGAGGCTTCCCGGAGCAGGGCTTTCATGTGTGGGATGTGACCAGCGGTGAACCTGTTCGCTCGCAGATTACCGAAGGAGCGGGCATCACGGCGCTGGCGTTTCATCCGACTGAGGCTGAAGTGATTGCAGCGGCAGGTGACGACGGTACGCTGCGCATCTTTCAGGACGACGAAGAAACCGCAGTGATCGCCTTCGACGACTGGATCAATGATGTGACCTTCAGCCCGGATGGGCTGCTGCTGGCTGCGGCGCTTCAGGATGGGAGCCTGCATTTTTGGGACGTGGAGCGCGAGCGTATGATCACCGCTTACCGGATCAGTGGCGAGCCGCTGAACGCCATTGCATTCAGCCATCACGGAACGCTGCTGGCGGTAGCGGGAGAAGACCAGGTGATCCACGTATTGGGGGTGTGGGAGTGATACTGCGCTGCGGTGGGGACGGTTACATTGCGCGCGCAAACACAGGACAAAGTGCATTTCTGTGTGGCCAGTGTGTGGCGCGATACTGGAATGAGGCAGACATTAAGACTATTTACGAAAACACTGCCTGATTTTGACAACTGCTTAACCCCACCTTAAAATCAAGAAAAACCACCACCACTGGTAACGGAGATTTTTACTATGAAAGAATACACAACGGAGAAGATCAGAAACGTCGCTCTAGTCGGCCACCAGGGAAGCGGCAAAACATCCCTGGTGGAGGCATTATTGTTTCAGACAGGCGGGATTAACCGCCTGGGGCGCGTTGAAGAAGGCTCAACGGTTTCTGACTGGGAGGAAGACGAAAAAGCGCGCGGCGTTTCATTGTCCACTTCCATTATCCCCATCGAGTTTGAAGATCATAAAATTAACGTGCTGGACGCCCCGGGTTATACCGACTTTCAGGGCGAAATGAAAAATGCCATCCGTGTCGCGGATGCGGTCATCGTGGTGGTGGATGCCGTTTCCGGCGTCGAGGTTGGAACGGAGATTGCGTGGGAATACGCGAAGACCTACCAGCAGCCAATTATCGTTGTGATCAACAAGATGGATCGCGAAAACGCGGACTTTGAGCGCACGCTGGAAGGACTGAAAACGACATTTGCGGACTATAAGTTCATCCCGGTGATGCTGCCCATCGGCAAGGAAGCCAGCTTTGAGGGTGTGGTGAATCTGCTCACGATGAAGGCCTATTATGGCCCGGGGCAGGATCGCGCTGAGATGCCGGAATCGATGCGTGAGTATGCAGAAGAGGCACACAAGAATCTGGTAGAAGCGGCAGCCGAAGCAGACGACGCGCTGATCGAAAAGTATTTCTCTGAAGGTGAACTGACCAACGACGAAATCCGCGAAGGGATGCGCAAGGCAGCGCGCAGCCACCTGCTCAATACCGTCCCGGTCTTTGTGACCTCTGGGGCAAAAAATGTGGGAACGGTGCCCATTCTGGAATCGTTCCTGGTATACGTCTCGCCGCCATCGCAGCGCCGTGTGGGTATACACCGCAACGGCAGCCCCGAAATTGAATACATCACTGCCCCGCAGTCTGACGATAAGAACCTGGCCGCCTACGTCTTCAAAACCACCAACGACCGGTTTGTAGGAACACTGAACTACTTCCGCATTTTCTCTGGCGTGGTTCGCTCAGACAGCCGCAATTACAATTCCACGCGGCTGGCTGAAGAGCGTTTCGGCCAGTTGATGGTGGCACGCGGCAAAGAGCACCTGACCGTACCGGTGCTGCACGCGGGGGATATCGGCGTCATCGCCAAGCTGAGCGTAACACGCACCGGCGACACGCTTGCAGACCGCGACCAGGGTTTTGAAATCGTCAAACCGGAATTCCCAGACCCGCTGTATCAGGTATCCCTCACACCGCGAACCCAGGGCGACAGCGCCAAGATGGGATCCGTGCTGACGAGCCTGTGCGAAGCCGACCCGACCCTGCGCTGGCGGCAGGATGCAGACACCAAACAGATGCTTCTTGAAGGGATGGGTGAGGCGCATGTTACGCTGGCCATCAGCAAGGCAGAAAAACTGGGCGTTGGCATAGACACGCATCTGCCGCGCGTTCCGTACCGCGAAACCATCAGCAAGCAGGCCCAGGCGACCTACCGCCACAAGAAACAAACCGGGGGATCCGGGCAGTTCGGCGAGGTTAGCCTGCGGGTGGAGCCGAACGCCGGTGAGGGGTTTGTGTACCTCACGCAGATCTTCGGCGGCGCAATTTCTCAGTCGTACCTGCCGTCCATCGAAAAGGGGATTGTATCTGTGCTCCCCACTGGCGTTATCGCCGGTTACCCGATTGTCGATGTCAAAGTGGTGGTGACCGACGGCAAGGAACATCCCGTTGACTCGAAAGACATCGCGTTCCAGATCGCCGGGCGCGAAGCGTTCAAAGAAGCCTTTATGGACGCGGGACCGGTGCTGCTTGAACCGATCATGGATGTGAAAGTCACCGTCCCGGAACCGATGATGGGCGACATCATGGGCGACATGAACACCCGTCGCGGGCGCGTGCAGGGGATGGACACAGAAGGCTCAAAGAGCATCATCAACGCGCAGGTTCCCGCTTCCGAAATGCTGCGCTATGGCAACGACCTGCGCTCGATGACCGGAGGGCGCGGCATCTATGCGATGACGTTCTCGCATTACGAACGCGTGCCACCGCATCTGTTGGACGAAATCATCAGGCAGGCGCAGGCGCTTCAGGCCGAAGCATAGGATAAGTTTTGCGCGATTTTTGTGCATCACTCCGCACCAGCAGCCCAGAAATTAGACCCAAAACCCCCACGCTGTGTCGCACGGCGCGGGGGTTTTTCGTCAGGGTGCAGGGACAACAGTCAACGCCGTAATTTTCGGGCAATTGCTTCGTTCTTCATTGGTGTGCAGGTTCGGCATGCGGCTTAAGCGGCGCAGCCGAACCTGTGCGGCGCTTTACACTTCCGGCAGCATTCCCTCGCCGTAAACTTTTCCGGGCTGGATAACGATCGGAGCACCCGTATCCACAGCCGCAAACAGATCATAGGTTGTCGCGCTGGTGATGCGCACCGGGATAATTTCGCCGACCGGCAGTTCACCCTCAACGATGACATAGCCGTCAATCTCCGGCGCGTCGCGGTAGCTGCGGCCCAGGCTCAGCGACATCTCCACAGGGTTTCCGTCCTCGTCCTCACCCGTGCCATGCCCTTCCACCAGCACATCCAGGGTCTTCCCCACGAGTGCCTGGTTTTTCGCCAGGCTGATGCCCTGCTGAAGCTCCATCAGGCGGTCATAGCGCTGCTGCTTAACATCATCGTCCACATGCCCCGCAAGCGTCGCGCTGGGGGTGCCGATCTCATACGAATACTTGAATGCGCCCACACGGTCGAACTGCAGGTCGCGCACGAACTGCATAAGACCTTCGAATTCCTCGTCTGTCTCGCCAGGATAACCCACAATAAATGTCGTGCGGATGGCAAGATGCGGGATCGTTTCGCGCAGTTTGCCGACCGTTTCGTACACCCATTCAATTTTTGCCGGTCGCTTCATCCGTTTGAGGACTTCACGATGGCCGTGCTGCAGCGGAATATCCAGGTAAGGCAGCACCTGATTATGCTTCGCCATCGTTTCCATGAGCGCAGGTGTCACATAGCCAGGATAGGCATACATCACGCGCAGCCAGGGAACACCCGGCGCGGCTTCAACGATGCGATCCAGCAGATAGGCCAGCCCATCCTTAAGGCCGAGATCGTAGCCATAATCGGTGGTATCCTGGGCGATCAGCAGAATTTCCCTGACACCCATTTCCTGAAGCCGCACCGCTTCCGCCACAATCGACTCAACCGGGCGGCTGACAGCAGTCCCTTTGATCTTCGGAATCGCGCAGAAGGCACATGGGCGGCGGCAGCCATCTGCGATCTTAAGGTATGCGCTGGCCCCCTGAACACTGGCACGCAGCACACCGCGTTCATCCAGCCCGACGACTGCTGCATCGGTCGGCAGATGGTAAAGCGGTTCGGGATGCTTGCGGGTGCGCAGCCGCGTAACCAGGTCGAAGATGTCCATCCAGCGGCGCGTACCGATGACTCCATCGAGGCCAGGCACATGCTGCACGAGATCGTGCCCATAGCGCTGCGACAGACACCCCGCGGCGATCACCAACTGGTTGGTTTTGCGGTGATCGACCAGATCACGCAGCGCATCGATAGACTCCTGTTTGGCGGCATCAATAAACCCGCAGGTATTGACGATGAGTACTTCTGCCCGGTCGGGATCCCCCACTGCGCGCATACCGGACTGGTTCAGCACCTGCGCCATACTCTCGGAATCGACAGTGTTTTTAGAACAGCCGAGGCTCAGCAGGTAATAATTGTCCCGGCGGGATCGTGTCTTCTGCATCTGGTTGTGCTCCTGAACTTCTCGTTACTTGACGGGTGTTGGGTTCGTTGCCGTGATGCGCGGCGGCACAATCGCGGTTATGCCTGGTGTGGCCGTTGCCGCCGAGGTCGGTTCGACCGCCGCCGGTGCGGATGGTGTGGGCGCTGGCAGCGTGGCGGTAACCAGTGCCAGCGGTGTGTTGGTTAATGAGGCCGCAGCCGTCGCAGTGGGGCTGGCGGTGACGGTCGCGGTGGCCTGCACTGTGGGGGTGCCCCCCTGTGG
>CAZQIJ010000325.1:0-5380 GCA_964592955.1 uncultured Anaerolineaceae bacterium | reverse complement strand
GGGTAACCGAACCCCACCATCATTATCACAGCGTCTTCATATAGCGGGCACGCTGTCCCGCGATCCTGAAACCAGAACGCCGGTAAACGCTTTCCGCCTGCGCATTGTTCACGTTAACGTGCAGCAGCGCGCACACAATATCGCCATCTGCGGCAAATAACGCTGTTGTGCGCGCCAGCAGTGCAGACGCAATCCCACGCCCGCGAAATTGTGGGTCAACCCCCATCTGCGTGATCCAGCCGTGACCCCGGTTCACATTCACATGGCACACCACATAGCCCGCCGGGTGATCATCCATCAGCACCAGCGCGCTGTAATCCGGGCGAAAGTCCGCGTCATCCACCATAGTGGAGATCCAGTCCGGTTCACGCGGCGGGTTATCCTGAAGCCGTTCCCGGAAGGCTTCCACAAACACCGCATAGAACAGCGGACCGTCAGCGTCCGTCCAGGGGATCACGCGCGCATGCGCCGGAAACTTCAGCACTGGACTCCCCGTAAGGTCGTGACACATAATATTTTCCGCAAAGTACAGGTTAAACCCGGCGTCATGGTACAGCGTATCCGTGCGCGGGGTGTTGGCTTCATTGTGGATCGTCATCAGGTGGGCGCGGGTTTCGCGCGCGATGTCTTCGCCAATCGCGATCAGATCCCGCTCCACATCCGTATGTGCCGGATGCACGTAGCCGCGCAGATGTGCCGTCTCGTCCCGAATCGTGACCCAACCCAGCGCCACAATCGATTCTACAACGTCCTCATATGCGTTTTCTGCCGCATCCTCTGTCAGTGTCGCCCTGAACGCCTCGTGCGCTTCAGACAGCGCAGCCGGGTAATCGCCAGCCAGCGGCAGCGCGTAGGGGCCGAAGGCGTCGTTATAGAGCACTTCCAATTCCTGGGCGATGTACCCATCACCCGCGTCTGCCGGTTTCCACTCGACCAACCCCATCACACACCCCTCCACCGCTGCATGGCGTCCCCCCGCTATCCTCGCACGACCCCACCCGTCCCCGTCGCTGCGCACAGGGCGGGTTTATGTATGTAAATAGCAATTTTAGTACGTAATCCCTGCCTGCACCTCCCACAGCCCCGCTGCGGTGCCTACGGTGCCCAGGAGGGCTTGCGCTTCTCCAGAAAGGCCATCATCCCCTCCTGGCCTTCTTCGCCGCTGCGCAGCCGGGTGATAAGCGCCGCGCGGTAGGCCAGCGTCTCGTCTGGCGTGCGCCCGCTCACCGCAAAGATCAGCCGTTTCGTTTCTGCCAGCGCATGCGGCGCGCCTTGCAGCACCTCGTCTACCACCGCCTTCACCCGTCCGTCCAGGTCTTCGGCGGTTTCGTGTGCCACCCCATACGCCACCGCCTGCTGGCCGTCGAAGCGTATTCCGGTCAGCATCAGGTGACGGGCGCGCGCCAGGCCCACCCGTGCGATCACGTAAGGCGAAATCATCGCGGGGGCCACCCCCAACCGCACCTCAGGCAGCCCAAACCGCGCCCGGGGCCCGGCAATCACGATGTCCGCCACGCACACCAGCCCGAAACCGCCCCCCATCGCCGGGCCGTGTACGCGCGCAATCGTCACCTGCGGCGCTTCATTGACGGCGCGCAGCATGGCGTCGAAGCGCGCCATCGCCGCCAGGCGTGCATCGTCGCTCTGTGTGGACTGCGCCTGCATATCGCGCAGATCACCCCCCGCGCAGAATGTATCGCCTTCCGCCGCGATCACCAGCACGCGCACCGTGCGGTTATCCTGAAGCGCGCTTACGGCCTCCAGGATCTCCGTGATCATCGCATCGCTCATGGCGTTGTGCGCTTCTGGACGGTTCAGCGTCAGCCGCGCCACACCCCCCGCAATTTCCACCCGGATTGTCTCAGTCATACACGATGCGCTTTCTGTGCCCGCCCAGGGTGAGCGCACACTATTTCTTGCGGCTCGGCATCAGGTCTTCCAGTTTGGCGATGATTCCAAGCATGATCTCGTCAGCGCCGCCCCCAATCGGCGTAAGCCGCGAATCGCGGAAATAGCGCGAGACCCACGTCTCTTCCATATACCCGATGCCGCCATGAAATTGCAGGCACCAGTCCGCCACCTCGCGCACCAGCTTACCCAGCTTGTATTTTGCCATAGACGCCTCGCGCGTCACATCGCACCCGCGCATCAGCATATCTGCGCAGTGATAGCTGAACTGCCGCTGCACTTCAATTTCGGTCAGCAGCTCCGCAATCTTAAACTGCACAAACTGGTTGTGCAGAATGGGCTGCCCGAATGTCTCGCGCATTTTCAGGTATTCTATCGTCTTGCGTACTGCCGTCTCCGCGCCAGCAATCCCCAGGTACGCCGCCATAAGCCGCTCTTTCTGGAACTGCTGCATCTGCAGGTAGAAGCCCATGCCTTCTTCACCGATGCGATTCGTCACCGGCACGCGCACATCCTCAAAGCTTAGCTCCGCCGTATCGCTGGAATGGTTGCCCATCTTCTTCAGCTTGCGGCTGACGGTGAAACCCGGTGTGCCTTTATCCACAATAATCAGCGACATCCCCCTGAAACCGCCGTCGTCGCTTGTTCGCGCCAGCACACAGTACCAGTCTGCCTGCACGCCGTTGGTGATGTAGAGCTTATTGCCGTTCAGCACATAATCATCACCGTCACGCCGCGCCGTCGTGCGGATGCGCGCCACATCAGACCCGGCGTTGGGTTCCGTCACCGCGATGGCAGACACAACCTCACCGCGCACTGCCGGTGCGAGGTACTTCTCCTTAAGTTCAGCCGTGCCATGCATGGCCAGCGCCGGTGTAGACATATCCGTATGGACGGCGATCGACATCGGCACGCCGCCGCAGTTAATGCGCCCCAGTTCTTCACCCAGGATCACCGTATACCAGTAATCCAGGTTCATCCCGCCATACGCTTCTTCATAGGTCAGCCCCAGCGCGCCTATTTCCCCCAGTTTGCGAAACACCTCGTGCGCCGGGTAAATCTCCTGCGCTTCCCATGTATCCACATACGGGTTAATCTCGCGCTCGATGAACGACCGCAGTGTCTTACGAAACATATCGTGTTCGGCTGTAAACGGCTGCATAAATGGCTCTCCTCACTTGCTATCAATCTTATTTGCCACACAAATCCGCAAAAACAAAAAGGCGGGGTGCAGGCGGCTGTGCATCCTGCCACCGCACACCAGACACCTACACTGCCGCCTGCGGCAGCTTCAGCAGCGCGCGCGTATCTTCCACGCTGGCCACCGTCTTACCCAGGTCGCGCACCATGCGCGCCGCCGCTTCCACCAGGTCCCCGTTGCTGCGCGCCATGTCGCCATTCGGCAGGTAGAAATTGTCTTCCAGCCCCACGCGCACATTGCCCCCCAGCGTCAGCGCCGCCGCCACCATCTGCCACTGCTGGCGCTGGATCCCGATCACCTGCCACACCGCGCCATCGGGCAGATTACGCTTCTGGTTCGCCAGGTTCTCCGTCGTGGCCGGAATACCCCCCAGCACCCCCATGATGAAGCTGAATTCATACGGCGCGTGCAGCACCCCCATATCGATCAGCGGCGCGGCGCTGCCGATGTGCCCGGTGTCGAAGCATTCCAGTTCAGGGCGCACACCAGCCGCGTTCATCGTCTCCAGGAAGAAAAGGATGTCTGTGAATGGGTTCGCAAACACATGATCGTGATAAAACTGCTTCTTCCTGCTGCTGTAAATGGCGTAATTCATACTGCCCATGTTCAGCGCGGCGATATCGGGCTTCACATCCCGGATATGGGCGATGCGCTCCTCGCGCGGAATCCCCACCGCGCCCGTGCTGAAGTTGATCAGCACTTCCGGGCACACCGCCTTGATCTCATCCTTGATGCGCTGGAACGTCTCAACACCCCAGTCCGGCAGGCCGTCATCGGTGCGCGCATGGATGTGTACAATCGACGCGCCAGCTTCATACGCCCGTCGGCTTTCCGCTGCCAGTTCTTTGGGCGTGTACGGGATCGCCGGGCACTGCTCGCGCGTGGTGATCGCCCCCGTCAGCGCCGCCGACAAAATCACTTTATCGCTCATCTTCCCACATTACCCCTTCCAGGATTAGCCTGGTGTGCGTTGAGACCCGGTGCGCAGTGCTTTTCCCGCACCGCTCATGCTTTGGTCGCATCTTCAAACCCATCATACGCCTGTGGCCACCGGTCATGATCCTCAACCGGGTACGGCATGTTCCACAGCGAACCCGCGCCATCCACCCACACCGTTTCGCCAGAAATAAAGCTGGCTGCCGGGGAAAGCAGAAACGTCACCAGCCCCGAAACCTCGCTCTCGCTCCCAAAGCGTTTCGCCGGGAGCATCTTCGCAAAGTCCCCAAGCTGTGACCGCACCGCGTCCGGGTAGCGCTCTAACCCGCTGGAGTCGATGATGCCGGGGGCCACGCAGTTCACCCGAATCCCAAAGCGCGACCATTCGACCGCCAGCGATTTCGTCAGGTTCTCTATCCCGGCACGCGCCGCGCCGCTGTGCGCCATGCCAGGGTACCCCCGCCGGTTATCCATCGTGATATTGACCACCGCGCCGCCGTTCTCCTGCATCGTCTGCACCATCACGGCCTGCGTCATGTTCCAGGTGCCCGTCAGGTTGGTGTCAATCACCGCCTGCCACCCGTTCGGCGTAATCATGTGCGCTGGCATCATAAACTGCCCGCCGCCATTGTTCACCAGCCCGTCGATGCGCCCGAAGCCTTGCAGCACCGTGTTCACAAACCGCTCCACAGACTCCCGCTCGCGGATGTTCAGCGCGCCAGCATAGGCCCTGCCCCCGGCGCTCACGATCTCGTCCTGCACCGCCTCCACAGTGTCCAGCTTGCGCGACCCTATCGCCACCGTCGCGCCCAGGCTGGCCAGCTCATGCGCGATGCAGCGCCCGATGCCGGTGCCGCCGCCCGTCACAATCATCACCCGCCCATCGAACAGCCCCGGACGAAATACCGACTTAAACATAGCCTACAGGATCCTCTTTGCGATGACCTCTTTCACCCGCCTTGCGGTACAGTGCGCGCGGGATGTCGCCTTCTTCTTCCCACGCTTCTATGTGCGGCCTGATCTCGCGGTCTGCAAAACGCCGCACCGTCTGGCGCAGCGCCTGGTGCTGCTCACTAAAGTAATCCATCACGGTCCCTGTCAGAACAACATCACTTCTGAATAAACGGTGAGTCTATTTGTCACCAAGCAAGTGCTTGGTATACTTCGCTGTATTCTAGCGCGTTCACATCTGCGAACGCAAATGAGTGTGTGTTTAAGGCAGGGCTATTGCAAAGTCAGAAGCAGTGGGCTTGTGGCAGGGGTTTGGCCAGGGGAACGCATGGATCAACCCATTTAAATCCGCCGGATCTTGTAGGGACAACGCCTGCGTTGTCC
>CAZQIJ010000324.1:0-5391 GCA_964592955.1 uncultured Anaerolineaceae bacterium | reverse complement strand
GGGGCGGACGAGGCGGGCCTCGTCCCTACGATTGTGCGTATTCGTTTTGGTTTGTCCATAAGAACGCATTCACAACCGCAGCGGGCGCGCCGCTGCGGTTCTGCAAGGCCGGTTGGCGGATCGCCCCGAAAGCGCAGCGAGGCTCACACGTTCATGGCCACTTCTGGCCAGCTTCAGATACAGTTTTTACACATCCGGTGTTACCATTCAAAAATTCTGAAATGCATCATCAGGAGCACACAGTGAGTGATAAGAAAATCCGTGTAGCGATCATCGGCGTAGGCAACTGCGCCAGTTCGCTGGTACAAGGGGTTTATTTCTACAAAGACGCCCCGGACGACGTGTTTATCCCTGGCATTATGCACAACAATCTCGGTGGCTACCGCGTCGGTGACATCGAGTTTTCGGCGGCCATCGACATCGATGTGGAGAAAGTGGGCAAGGATCTGGGCCAGGCGATCTGGTCTGGGCAGAACAATACGGTGAAGTTCGCCGAAGTCCCCATCAACACCGGCGTCACGGTGGTACGCGGCATGACCCACGATGGCCTGGGGCCGTACCTGTCGCAGAAGATCACCAAAGCGCCCGGCAGCACCGATAACATCGTACAGATCCTGAGGGACACCCAGACCGATGTCGTCATCAATTATCTGCCGGTGGGCAGCGAGCAGGCGACGAAATGGTATGTGGAACAGATCCTGAACGCTGGCTGCGCGTTGGTGAACTGCATCCCGGTCTTCATCGCGCGCGAACCCTACTGGCAGGGGCGCTTCCGCGAACGCAACCTGCCGGTGATCGGTGACGACATCAAGAGTCAGGTGGGTGCGACGATTGTCCACCGCGTGCTGACGAACCTGTTCAAGGATCGCGGCGTGATGCTGGAACGCACCAGCCAGCTTAACGTGGGTGGCAACATGGACTTCTACAACATGCTGGACCGCACGCGCCTGGAAAGCAAGAAGGTGAGCAAGACCAACGCCGTGACCAGCCAGCTACCGTATGATCTTGGCGAGGGCAATGTTTACATCGGCCCCAGCGATTATGTGCCCTGGCTGGAAGACCGCAAGTGGGCCTACATCCGCATGGAAGGGCGCACGTTCGGCAATGTGCCGCTGAACGTCGAACTGAAACTGGAAGTGGTGGACAGCCCCAACAGCGCAGGCGTGGTGATTGACGCCGTTCGCTGTGCGAAACTGGCGCTGGATCGCGGTCTGAGCGGTGCGATCGAAGGGCCAAGTTCGTACTTCTTTAAGTCGCCGCCCATCCAGCCACCGGATGATGTGGCCCGCGATATGCTCGAAGCTTTCATCCGGGACGAAGATTACCTCTGGGAAGGGCGCAACCGCACCCGCCCGACGCACGAATAGAACACGACCGGTCACAGGGATGTGCAGCGCCGCACGTCCCTGTAGGCGTTCCCTGTGCGGCTGCGCTTTTATCATTATCTTAGGAAACACCGTTTTAGAGCTGGCATGATGGATGCGAAGATCGCGTGCGAAACCCCAGGGCTTTTGCAAAGTCAGAAGCATTGGGCTTGTGGCAGGGTATTGGACAGGGGAACTGATGGAGAAATCTAAACGACCACGCATGATGATGCACGGCGGACGAGGCAAGCCTCGTCCCTACATAGGTTGCTTTTAATTTGTATTTTCCATGACCTGTATCAATTGTGGTCACGTCATCCCAGTAGAAGACATCAATCTCGCAGCGATGACGGCGGTGTGCCCGCCGACCATGACTTCAGCCGAAACGCCCGAAACCGCGCACAGCATCAGGAAGGTTGCAGGGACGTATCGCCTGATCAATCTGCTGGTCGCGCTGCCGGGGTCATAGGGGCAGCGCCGCTGAACCTTCGGATTAGTCCTGTTTCTGCGCGAGCGGCCCTGCTTGCGGGCGGCCTCGCTGTTCACAGTGGCGAATGCCGCTCGGACGTACTCCACAGCGCATCATAGGCGCTTTGGAGTCGTCCTCACGGTGTGCCGGATGTTACTGCACGTCCACATTTTCGAGCTTCAGATCGTACATCGCGCGGTGTTTGACCGCTTCACCGAAGACGGCTATCCCCGAATTGACGATGATCAGCCCGATGGTACCCAGGATAAACCAGCGCCAGAATGCCTTGCCCTGTGCCTTCAGGCCAATCGCTTCTCCGGTCACACTGAGGCCAAAGCCGATCAGTGCCAGGCCGCGCGGCGCGAGTTCGTCCCATTTCTCGTAGTTTTCGTCCACTCTCTTGCTCCTGCTAGCGCACACCGTTGAGACTTGACCTGCGGAGTGTAGCGCGGCGCTGCCGGATTGTCCATGAGGCCGCAGCGTAACGGCGTAAACCCCAGGGGATCACGCTGGCCGCCTAGCTGTGCCCCAGCACGGCCTTCGGCTGGTATGCGGACTCCAGGCGCGCCATATCCTCATCAGAGAGCCTGATGCTCAGCGCGGCGACGGCCTCTTCAAGCTGGTACATCTTGCTGACGCCGATAATGGGGCTGGTGATGCCTGGCTTGTGCAGCATCCAGGCCAGCGCGATCTGTGCGGGTTTGACACCGTGCGCCGCCGCTGCTTCCCTGACGCGATCCACAATATCGAAGTCGTTATCCGTGTAATACATGCCCTGCGCGTAAGTGTCGGACTGGGCGCGGGTGGTTTCTCCGCCTTTGTCGCGGGTGCGGTTGCCTGCCAGGAATCCGCGCGCCAGCGGGCTCCAGGGGATGACCCCGACCCCCATATCGACGCACATCGGGATCATTTCGCGTTCTTCCTCACGGTAGATGAGGTTGTAGTGGTTCTGCATGGCGATGAAGCGCGTCCAGCCATGCATGGCGGCCACATGCTGCGCTTTGGCGAACTGCCAGGCGTGCATACTGCTCGCCCCGATGTAGCGCACCTTGCCAGATTTGACCACATCATGCAGCGCTTCCATCGTTTCCTCGATGGGAGTCTTGTAATCCCAGCGGTGGATCTGGTAGAGATCGATGTAATCCGTGCCCAGGCGGCGCAGCGAATCGTTGACGGCATCCATGATGTGCTTGCGCGAAAGCCCGCCCTGCGTGGGGCGCGGCCCGGCGGCAAAGTAGACTTTGGTCGCCAGCGCATATTCGTCGCGGCGCAGCATGTCGCGCAGGGCGCGCCCCGTAACTTCTTCGCTCACCCCGTTGGAATACATATTCGCGGTATCGAAGAACGTGATCCCGGCGTCTACCGCTGCACGAATCAGCGGACGGCTGGCGTCTTCGTCCAGCACCCAATCGCGCCACTGAGGAGTACCGTAGGTCATCATCCCCAAACACAGGCGCGTCACCTGAAGGCCACTGTTCCCAAGATTCACGTAATCCATTATTCTTCATGCTCCCAGTTGTTCTCAAAGGTGAAGTAGGGCGCTGCGGGATAGGTCAGGGCGTGGGTAATGCGCAGCGCTGCACTGGGAATCGTATCTGCTGGCAGTGCGTTTGGCGAAAAATAACCGACTTCGAGCGTTTCGCTGCCGTCCGGGGTGGGCGTGCCGCCCACGATTCTGCATACAAACGTGATGCTGATCGCGGCGTAACGGTCACCGTTCATGTGCTGCCCCATGTTGGCCTGGCCCCCATACACGCCGGAAATGCGCACCGGGACGACGCGCAGCCCGGTTTCCTCAAACACTTCGCGCACCACCGCCTCGGCAGGTTCTTCACCAGGTTCAATCATGCCTCCGGGCAGGCCCCATCTGCCGTTATCGGCGCGGCGCTGCAGCACAACGCGGCCATCCTCGGCGAAGACCACAGCCGCCGCGGCCGGGGTCATCAGCAGTTCGTGCCTGATGTGGGCGCGCAGGCGTAAGATATAGTCGGGTGTGGGCATGGCGTGTCATCGTTCCTTGTCTGGCGGTCACCTGTGCCAGATTTTCACACAGTTCCCGCCGTGTTTCGATAGGCAAAAGTCCCACGCCGCAAAGCATGAAGATGGCTGCCTGCATCGCTCAGGTCAGCAGCAGAACACAGGCAAACACGATGATTATCGCCCCAGAGAGTCGGTTGACCCACAGCATCATCGTGCTGTTAAACCGTTCCCGCAGCAGGCTTACGCCTGTGGTCAGCAGCAGCCACCACACCAGTGATCCCAGAAACACCCCCAGTACGATCAGCCAGGCGGAAGCGCGCTCCACGTCCGCCACCCCTGCCCCGGCAAAGACCGCCGTGAAGGACAGAATCGTCACGGGGTTAGTGAGGGTAAGCAACAGCGTGGAGAGAAATGCAGCGCGAAGCCCCAGCGCCGCTGCTGGCGCGGCTGGGTCTGGATCTGGTGGGCGGGCGCGCAGGGTCTGGACGCCAAGATACAGCAGAAACAATCCCCCGATGATGCCGAGCCATTCGCGCTGGCTGGTGAGGATGTCGCTGATAAATGTGAGGCCGAATGCTGCGATGAAACCATAGCATGTATCGGCAGTGGCAGCCCCCAGCCCGGTCGCCAGCCCGGCCAGCCTGCCGTCGGCCAGCGTCCGCCGGATGGTGAGGATGCCGATGGGACCAACCGGCGCGGCAATGGAAAACCCCAGGATGAGACCGCTAGACAGCAGGCCGAAGAGAGTCTGTCATTGTTTACTCCTTAAGGGTATGTCAATGCAACAAGCATAGAGGCAGTGCGGCTAACCCGCAAGTTTATTACGGCCGTGGGCAGCACCATTTTTGAACAAATCCGGGCAGCGCGGTGTAGTGTGGTGTAGAACGCGGCAGCGCGCACCCGCCACACGACACGAGGCAGCGGTCAGCATTTTGTGATGCGAACGATGGAAACGAGCCTATGATTACAGAAGCGGCCCTGCTCCAGGAGGCCCTCAGCGGCAGCCAGGACGCCTTTGAACAACTGCATGCCCTGCTCGAACCCCCACTGCGGCGTTATGTGCGGCGGTTGGTGGGCAGCGAGCAGGAGACCGAAGACGTGCTGCAGGAATCGTTTCTGGCACTGTTCAGGAGTATGGAACGTGTGCAGCCTGCGGCCCAGGTTCGCCCGTACCTGTTTCGCATCGCGCGCAACCGCTGCTATGACCTGATGTCTCGGCGCAAACGGGATACCGGGCTTGAACTGAACGACGAGGCGGACTATGTGCGCTTTGACCTGACGCGCGACCCCCCACCAGAAGAAGCCACCCACTGGCTGCTGCTGAAGGTCGAAGTGGATGCGGCCATCGACCGGCTGCCAGACGCACAGCGCGAAACCCTGCTTTTATTCTGTGAGAACAGGATGACGTATGCCGAAATCGCGGCAGTTACCGAGGTCAGCATCGGGACGGTGAAATCGCGCCTGTTCCATGCCAAACGCACCCTGCGCGGTATGGTCAGCCCAGAAATCATTATCGCAATTCAGGAGAGTTCAGGAGGATAGAACCTGTATTACTGCTCAGGTATCTTTGACCCTCAC
>CAZQIJ010000323.1:0-5453 GCA_964592955.1 uncultured Anaerolineaceae bacterium | reverse complement strand
GTTCGTGGCTGACATTCGCCAGAAACTCGCTCTTGAGCCGGTTAGCGACAACCGCCTGCTCATACAGATCGATGTTATTGATGGCAACCGCGATCTGGCCGGCGATGGTCGCAATGGCCTCCTGGTCGCCTTCGGTAAAGCGATGTTCCGGGTTGTAGCTGTCCACACCAATACTGCCAATCATCCGGTCGCGCACAACGAGCGGCGCGAGCATGGAAACCCGTGCGCCAACGCGCTGCAGCCCATGCGCAGAGCTGGTGTCCAGCTCATCCTGGCCAACACGCACAATCTGCACCTTGTTGTGCTGCAGCAGGTCTTCAAAGACACGGTTACCCTGAAATCCAATCCGCAGGCCCACAGATCCTGTATCCGGATATTCTGTGACGAGGTACCCTTCGGTCCCATCTGGCGTAAGGATGACGATACCGCAGTGCTCAACGTTAAACAGGTCGATCAGCAGTTTGGCGGCACTGTTCAGCACGGTATCGCGGTCCAGGGTTGAACTGATGATCGTGGAGACGCGATGCATGGATGCAAGGCGGCGGGCGCGCTTGCGCATCACGCCCAGGTTATCTTCTGCGAGCGCGTGCAGCCGCGCATTTTCCACAGCGATAGCCGTCTGCTGCGCCAGCGCCAGCGCGGTGGATGCATCGCGCTCCGTGTAGAAATCCGGCTTGACGCTGTCCAGCGTCAACAGGCCAATGATACGGTTCTGCACCATCATGGGCACGCCTATCCAGGCGCGCGTATGATAGGCGACCGGTGTCGCCAGGTTGTGATCCCATCCGGGGTGCTGCTGCGCGTCTCCCACAATAACGGGTTTATGCGAGTTACAGACCTCGACCACCAGGTTTTCTTTGGTAAACGTAAGTTCCGCGTCTTTCAGAGGCTGCGTAAGACCACTGACGGCGCGCGCCACGAGCGTGACCGAACCGTCTTCGTCCATAGAGTACTGATTGTCTCGCGGAAGCAGGATCGCTGCGCCGTCGAACTCGACAACGCGCGCCATCTGCTCCAGGATGCGTTCGAGCACTTCATCCAGCTTGAGGGTTGACCCTACCGTGCGGCTGACATCCATCAGGGTGTTGGCGATCTGTCGGCGTTCCTGTTCGAGTTCGAGCAGACGGGCATTGTCCAGCGCCAGTGAAATCTGCGCGGCGATGGTCGTCAGCAGAGACATATCTTCATCAATGTAGAGATTGGGCTGGCTGCTGTAGACGGCGATAAGGCCGGTGGTTTCGCGCTGGCGATTGCGGAACGGCACCCCCAGCCAGGACCGCGCCTCTGCGCCGGGTTCGGTACCCTGACTTTGCACACGCAGCGCTCGCAGGCGGTCACGTTCATAGGGGACATCACGAAAGTGCAGCGCCGTGCCATAATTGATAACTGCTTCACTTAGCCCGGCGATGGGCGTTGTGTAGTTGAGGATGCGCATGCCCTGGTCGGAGATGATGGGGCAGTGAAGCGTCCGGGCGTCCCGATCCACCAGCGCGATAAAGAACGACGAGGTCTCGAAAAGCTGGGCGATCTGTTCCTGGATGGGCTGCCACACGTCATCACCCCGGAACCCGCGCGCGAGGATCACGCTGATCTCGTTGAGCACACCCAGTTCCTTAACCTTGCGCGTGGTATTGCGAAATAGCTCGACATTTTCGATGGCCGTCGCCGCGCTGTTGGCAAAGGTCAGCATGACCTGTAGGTCGTTCTCATCGAAGGCATCTGGCACACTGCTGTGAACACACAACGCGCCAATCACGACTTCTTTGGAGATCATCGGTATCCCCAGGTAGGAGGACGGGTTGTTTTCGAGGCTGCTGAGTGAAAAATAGCGGGCTGTGGCGTTGCGCTCCGCATCGTTGCGCCAGAAGACGGGGGTCATTTCCTCAATGATGAGGTGGACGAGGTCGCGTCCCGGCTCAAAGGGGCGCTCGATCTGGTGGCGGTCTTTGCCTGCGAAAATATCGGTGCGCACGATCTGCCGTTTGCGATCATATACGGCAAACTGGAACATATCCGGCATCTGCACGCGCAGCACAGAGTCATACACGCGCTCGGCCAGTTCGGATATTTCCATAGAGGCATTGACGAGCAGGCTGACCTCGGTGAGGGCCGCCATATCCTGGGCACGGGCGCGCAGTTCCGCGAAGAGGCGCGAATTGTAGATGGCAATGGCCAGTTGATCTGCAATGCTGCTCAGGGTTTCTGCATCGCTGTCGTCGAACGCATCGTACTGCTTGCTTTGGATGACGATCACGCCGAGAATTTGCTCTGCCGCACGCAGTGGCAGCACCATCTCCGATGCGACATCGCGCACGATACGGCCAACACGAAAGCGCTGGTCGTGGGTGACGTTATTGATGATCTGAAGCTCGCGGTTATTGATGACCCAACTGCTGATGCTGTTTTCTGTAAGGGGGAAGGCGCGCTGCTTGTCGCCGAAATCGACGGGGCCGTCGGCAGTGTAGGCGGTCACGCAGTGCAGGGACTGCTGGTCATCGGTCAGCATGAGAACCTGCACACTGTCATAGTGAAACTGCGAACGGATCATCGCGGTAATCTGGTCAAGCAGGCTCGGCAGATCAAAATTGGAGATGATGGCCTTAGAAACCCGCGACGCGGCGTGCAGGCGTTCCGTGACGCGCTCAAGCGCCGGGTTAGCGGGTGCATTCTGCTGGGACAGCGGCAGACCGTTGCCGGTGCGCTGGGCACTTAAACCGGCCAGCCGTGCGGCCAGCACGTGTGCCAGCAGCATGACCTGGGGATCGGCATCGAGCGTCCACACCAGTGCATGGGTGTGCCCGTCATGCGCCACCGGAATCAGCACGGCGGAACCGTTACTCTTCAGACCAGGAACCGGGTCTGAATCGGACAAGAATCGGCTGCCCTGCCACTGCTGCCAGTGGTCCGGGTTGGCGAGCCATTTGCGCAGCGGGGCGGCAAGGTCATGCGCGGTGAAAACAGCTGCGGTGCCGGGTGCAGTGCTCAGGGCCAGCGCTGCGGGATAATTGGCCTGGGCCAGGCCATCGATCAGGATTGTAACGGCATCTGTAGGCGTAGCGGCATGTTCGATGCGGGTCGTTAACGCTTCAATTGTCTGAAAGTCCAGGTTTGCGGGCATGGGTTCTCAAAGCCAGGTTAAACGCACAGTTCTATCATTTTACACTAAACGATGCACACGTGTGCAAGCGGTCTGGACGTTACTGCACGCGACCGCTATAGTTAACACACGGCAAAATGAGGGATTCGTAATGCGTTGGATGTCTAAATGGAAACTGTTGGTGCTGCTGGTGCTGATGGCGGGCAGCGTACAGGCACGCAGCAGCACGCCAGAAGCAGCGGTCACGGCGTTTCTTGACGCGTGGGATTCCGGGAACATTCAGGCCATGTATGGCGAACTGAGTGTGCTGAGCCAGCAGCAGTACCCTCTGGAAGTTTTCAGCAACCGCTATACTGCCGCCAATGAAGCAATGGTCTTCGAGGGCGTTTCGTACCGTGTGAACGATACCGTGATTCAGGGGCAGACTGCCGCCGTGAGCTATGATGCCGTCATCGACTCGACCTTGTTCGGGCGCATCAACGATCCGGGCCGCACGATGCGGCTGATGAACGACGCCGACGGCTGGGGTGTGGTGTGGTCCAGCATGGACATCTTCGACGTGATGACCTCAGAGACGGTGCTGTCTTCTGGTGGCGCGCTGCCCGCACGCGCGTCGATATACGATGGCAGCGGCAGCCCGATTGCATCACCGGGAACGGTGGTGGGAATGTGGGGGAGCCGCCAGAACATGACCAACGAAGAAGGCTGCAAGGATCTGATGGCCGGAATCACCCGAAAATCGCGCGCACTCTATGAGCAGACATTTGCCGAAAACAACCTGGAGACGATCTTCTTCATCGGGCAGCTTAACCTTGAGGATTTCGCGGGCAACAGCGAAACCCTGACGAGCCTGTGCGGAATCACGTATACCGAAGAACGCGCGGCACGGGTGTATTACGGCAACAACGCCATGTCTCACGTTGTGGGACTGATCGGGTTTATTACGCAGGAAGACCAGCAGCGCTACCTTCAGCGCGGCTACGAGATCGATGACCTGGTGGGGCGCTTTGGCGTTGAAGCCGCCTATGAGCAGCAGCTTGCGGGCGCACCCGAACGTGTGCTGCGCATCCGCGAGCCGGGGGGGTATGTGCTGCGCGAGCTGGGGGGCGCGTCCGGGTCTGGCGCGTTTCCGGTTCAGCTTACGATAGACCGCAATCTGCAGGTGGTGGTTACGCAGGCGCTGCACGACGCTTACGCTTACGCTGGCGATAACTGGGCCAGGCCGGGTATCGCGGGTGGTGCGGCGGCGGCGGTGATCGATGTAAGCAGCGGCGCGGTGCTGGCGCTGGCCAGCTATCCGCTGGTTGATCCTATGCTGTTTGACCCGGATAATTACGATCCGTCCAGCCAGACTCAGCTTGGCAATCTCTACAATAACAGCCGCCGCCCACTGGCGAATCACGCCATCGAAGACCAGTACACGCCGGGTTCGGTGTTTAAGATTGTGACGGCGGCAGCCCTGCTGAATGAGGGCATCGTGCCCACAGACAGCACTTACGACTGCCCCAGCTATTGGAATGGTATCCCATTTGGAGACACGCAATCGCAGCGGGCAGACTGGACTGTCACCGACGAACTCCCGGCAACCGGTGTCGTTAACCCCTCTCAGGCGATTATGTCATCCTGCAACCCATTCTTCTGGGAATACAGCACCTACCTGTTCGACCAGGTGGGCACGTCCGCAATACGCGATTACGCCCTGCGGATGGGGTTGGGCCAGTCCTACGGTCTGAACATCGGTTACCGCGAAGTGGCCGGCAACCTGGATGACGGGCGTAACAAGCCGCGTATGATCAACATCTCGACGGGTCAGGGCGATGTGCAGGTCCCGCCGCTGCAGATGGCGGTGATGACGGCGGCGGTGGCCAATGGGGGCACGGTGTATCGCCCGTATGTGGTGCAGCAGGTGGGCGGTTTCGACGGCACAGAGGTTGTGGAACGGGTTGAGCCTGAAGTGCTGAGCACGCTGGACTTTGCGCCGGGCGTGCTGCAAACGCTGCAAGCGGGCATGTGCGGCGTGGTGGAAGACGACACATTCGGCACGGCGTACCGGGTCTTTGAGAACGCACGCTACACCGTTTGTGGCAAAACCGGCACTGCCGAACAGAACCCGAACCCGCCCAATGCCTGGTTCATCTCGTATGCACCGGCTGACAATCCACAGATAGCGACCGTAGTAATGGTAGCGACCTCGCGCGAGGGGTCAGAAGTGGCCGCGCCCATCACACGCCGGATCCTTGACGTGTATTTTGGGGCGCAGATTGAGCCATTCCCTGAATGGTGGGCCGACCCGTATATCCCGCTGAACATCCCTGAAGGCGGCGGCGCAGGTTAAGGGATGGCGTAACTACTGAGG
>CAZQIJ010000322.1:0-5485 GCA_964592955.1 uncultured Anaerolineaceae bacterium | reverse complement strand
GCTGGTGGACACTACAGCGTAATTGTGTCACAGGTAAGGGTTGTACGCCACAGGTCTTGTGATTGCGCTGCATGTATTGAGCGTGAAACCCTGATGCCACTGGACAGTAACCCAGAAAATCGGGGAATGGAGAATGGGGAATGGTTTCCCGGCACGCTGCTTGACCGGGTTAGTCTTCATGCGCGTTACAGCCGTAAGCCCGCGTAATATACTGTAATCTTAATGCTTGACACAGTGCCGATTTGAGCCATAATTAAGATTAATGCTCCGCGCTGTTTCGTCTAAATGAAGTAACTAGGCAGTGCTGTGGTGCGCTACATACCCTGATCCCCCTGCCTCTTCTCTCCAGGAAAAGGGGTGAGTATGGACCAGAATGGTTTTTGAATCCCGCTCCCACGCTGAGTAGCAACTCAATAGTTTCAGGATAAGTGTTATGACTACTACTGCACCGCCTTCATTACTAAAAGAGTTCAGAGCCGTTTATCACATTTATGGCAATCAGCCAGATCAGCAGAAAGCCGACGGCCTGCTGCGCATAACGCGGGGGTTTGTGGTTGGCTCTTTTCTGGGGTTCGTGCTGGTGATGCTGCTGGATGCGCCCTCCAGAGAGCTGTTTACGCTGGTGGGGCTGCGCTTCACGCCGTCGCGGGTCGGTGTTTTGTTGGTATTCATCAACAGCGTGGCGACCCTCCTGGTCGTTGCCAGACTGCTCAACCGGGGACGGCTCGAAACGGCCAGCCGGGTCACCGTGATTGGCCTGTTTCTGGGGGCAACGGCGCTGGTGGCGACCAACAACCCGTCCAGCGCCATGATGATGATGTTTTCCATCCCCATTGTGGCGGCTGGTGTGCTGCTGGATTCCAGGCTGATTACACGCGCAGGCTTCGCAGCGGTAGGTATCGTCGCAGCGCTGGCACTGCTTAACGGTGCGCAGATGCTGCCGGTGATTGTTCCTCTGCTCCCCGAAGAGCTGATCTTCTACACGGCGCTGATTATTTTCGTCGATATCGTCATGCTGCGCGTCTTCGCGGCGGGTCGCCTGATCCTGTTTCAGGAACGCCTGCAACTGACCGACCAGCTCGAAGCGTCGCTGCGCGAAATTCAGATCCTCAACACCAGTCTCGAACAGCGTGTGGTGGAGCGCACCCGCGAGGCAGAGCTTGCGCGCCAGGAAGCGGAGCGCGCCAACTCTGTGAAGTCGCAGTTTCTGGCGGCCATGAGCCATGAGCTGCGCACCCCGCTCAACGGCATCATGAACTTCACCGGGTTTGTGGCAGACGGGATGCTGGGGCCTGTCAATGAGAAGCAGTCCGAAATCCTCAAGGAAGCCATCACCAATGCAGACCATCTGCTGTCGCTGATTAACGATGTCCTCGATATTTCTAAGATCGAAGCCGGCTCGCTGCGTCTGTTTGTGGAAGATAACGTCAATGTGGTGGATGAAATCAACACGGCAGTCGCCAACGGACGCGTGCTGCTGGCCGGGAAACCGGTCGCGCTGGTGGTTGAGCTTGACCCGGCGCTGCCCACCCTGCGCTGCGACAAACGCCGGATCCGCCAGATCATGCTCAATATCCTGTCCAATGCCTGCAAGTTCACCGACGAAGGGACGATCACGGTGCGGGCCAGCCAGCAGGGCGGCGAAATCCTCTTCTCCGTCAGCGATACCGGCCCTGGGATTGACCCTGCCGATCATGATGCCGTCTTTGAGGCCTTTCGCCAAACAGACAGCGGGCTGCGTCATGGTGGCGGCACCGGGTTAGGGATGCCCATCTCGCGGCGGCTGGCCGAGGCACACGGCGGGCGGCTGTGGATCGAGAGCGCCAGAGGGCAAGGAACGACGGTCTTTTTCGCGCTGCCGGTAGAGAATCAACCCATCACCCTGTGATGAGGATTTAACAGGAGGTTGTCATGTTTGAGGAACACAGCATTCTTTATGTGGAAGATGATGCCACCAGCAGACGTGTGATGCAGATGCTGCTTGAGCTGGTGATTCAGCATTCGGCTTTCACCATTCTGGAAGACAGCACAGGCTTTGACGAGCGCCTGAACACCCTGCATCCCCGACCCGATATCATCTTTCTGGATATTCATGTGCGCCCATTTGATGGCTTCGAGATGCTGAAGATGATTCGCAGCCATCCGGCCTACGCCGATTCGCGGGTAGTCGCGCTTACGGCCAGCGTCATGAATGAAGAAGTTGAACAGCTTGAAGCCGCCGGTTTTGATGGCGCAATCGCGAAGCCGCTGCGCAAAGACATGTTCGCCCAGATCCTCGAACAGATCATTAACGGTGAGCGCATCTGGTTTGTGGGTTAAAAGTACTGGAGAACTCTCATGTTACTTAAAGGCAAACGCATTTTTATTACAGAAGATAACCTGGCCAACCGCGCTGTTATGCAGATGCTGCTGGAAAGTGAAGGGGCAGTGATCGGGTTCGAGCGCTGGGGCAAGGATACCTGTGAACGCCTGGAACACTTCGCCCCGGTAGACGTGATCCTGCTCGATCTCATGTTTCCCACCGGTATTACCGGGTTCGAGGTCTTCGACCAGATCCGTGCCCTGCCCGAATTCGGGCATGTTCCCATCATTGCCGTCTCGGCCAAAGACCCCGATACCGCCATCCCCCAGACGCAGGCCAAAGGGTTCAGCGGCTTTATCGGCAAACCGATAGAGCGCACCGTATTCGCGCAGCAAATCGCCGCTGTCCTCAACGGTCAGCAGATCTGGGAAGCGCGTTAACAGCCATCAAGTACATCAAGGAGGAACGACAATGCAGCAGACACATATTGTGGTCATGGACGACAACAGCACCGGGATCAAAGTCATGGCCGAAATGCTGAGCCTGATTGGGGTTACCTACACGACGGTTCAGGATCCGACCAAACTCGCCGACACGGTTCAGATGATCGAGCGGATTGACGTCATCTTTCTCGACCTCGAAATGCCGAAAATCGACGGCTACACGATGGTGAAAATCCTGAAAGAAGAACTTGGGCTGGCGGCACCGGTCATCGCCTATTCGGTCCATACCAGCGAAATCGACGTCACGCAGCAGATGGGGTTTGATGGTTTTGTGGGCAAGCCGCTGGATCGCAACCGGTTCCCGGAACAGCTCAAACGCATCCTGAACGGTGAACAGGTCTGGGAAGTGGCGTAACAGCTTCGGCTATGGTTCCTGCTGCGGTCTGCCTCACCGCGTCCGGCGGCGGTGTCCCGGAGCAGGTTGCGCGGTCTTCAGCCGCCGCCAGACGGATACTAACGGTTGATCAAGCGGTAATGCACGCACAAGCGAAATGCGTTGAATGCCACACGTATGCTGTACCCCGGAAAACGGGCAGCAAAACAGCGTAGGGACTTCATCAGGCTACTTGCTGTCGCAGTACGGTATTGTGCCCTGCGGCATACTCAACGGCATTCAGCGCTTCAAACTGGCTTAATACAGCGATGGGAGTGGCAGGGGCAGCTTCGGTGATGACCGGAACCACCGGCAGATCACGGCTCAGCGCAACGAGCAGATCACGGCGCACTGACGTTCGGGGGCGAAGCGCAACTCGGTCCGCAGCATTGACTACCGGTCAGCATCGCGGCAGCATCCCCTTTGTGAACAGCGTGCGGGATTTTGAAGCGCAAGAAACAGAGTGAATGCGTTCGCCCAAGATCGTATCCTGATGTATGTAGCTCATCTGCCCTTTCCTGTAGGAGACACAGCCATGACCGAACAAACACACAAAGCAGTCCGTATCCTCCGTGCCGAACCGCTGACCGCCGCCGCCTTCGAACCGTTCGGTGTCGTGCTGTCGGCGGAAGACCGCAAGCGCCTGCCAATCAACACATACGGCGACCGCCTGAATCTGTATCGACAGTCATTCGCCTCTGACCAGCCAATTGAATGGTTCATTGCCCAGTTCTTCGACCGAGATCTGCGCGTCGTCCTCATGGAACGCCATCAGGAAATCACCCAGGCCTTCATTCCGCTGAATGGGTCGCCGTTCCTGACGGTGGTGGCGCGGCCAGATGCCCGCGAAGAAGGCGGCATGATTGCCACCGACGAGCTGCGCGCGTTCATCGTGCCTGGCAATGTTGGCATACAACTCCATAGTGCCACCTGGCACGAGAACCCGCTGCCGCTGGTGGATGGACAGGTAATTCTGGTCACCAGCCACGCCTCGATCACACGGGGTCATCAGTCTGCATCCGAACAGCAGGCGCTGGAAGCGTACAAGCTCGATGTCGAGCGCCGCTACATGAAGGACATCCCCGATTACGACCTGGTGATCGAAGGCGCGCGCTAACGCTGAAGAGCAGTCCGGTACTATTGTGCAGTGCGATTTGGGCGGGCAGTTCCCTAACCGCCCCTACAAACGCCATGCATCCTCATCTTGTCGGGATAATAGTGATTGATTGTTTTCCTGATACAGCCTTTGGCTTTTCGTGTTGGTGAAACCGTGCTGCCGCTGGCCTCGTCAGTGCATCACCGGTTTGAAAATACACCACAATCACCAGTGTCTCGGCGGCACTCCGGGATCCAGCATTCCACCCGGCGCATCCGGCGCATAACGAACACGGGCAGCTTGTTCAGCAGCGCTGAGTTTCTGCCAGTGAGCCAGGCGATTCTGGTGAAAGCGGTGCCGTGGATGCTGCTGCGTTACCGGTTATTGCGGCGACGTGGTGGGGACAAGCTGGATCAGGATCTGTGACCAGGGTACTGCTGCACCCCTAAGGCTATTCCAAGAAGACAAACAATCATTTGTAGGGGCGGGGCAATGTCCCCGCCCTACCAAACCGGTGGCTGGTTTTTTGTCTGGAACAGCCTAATACCGTGCCCGCATGTAGTCGAGCAGGGCGTCCACATCCCGGTGGAAGTCTGGATCCTGGCGCACTTTCACCGCATTCCGGGTTGTGAGCGCGCGTAGCGTTGGCGGTAGGTCATCTTTGCCTGGCATCGAAGCACCCCCGATCAGCACTGGTATCACCAGCGTATCCTGCTGACCGAGGGCCTGTTCGACCTCGATGCGCACCAGGTCATCGGGCGACTCTAAACGGCGGATACCGTCTGCATCCGTGACTGTCAACCAGGATGACCCGATCAACACGAGCACAACCGCGCACTGTTGGATCACGTCCTGCACATGCTGTGTGAAGTCCACCCCAGGCGGGATATTCATCACATCCTTGAACACGGTCTTCGCGCCGAAATGCGCCACAAGCCGGTCATACAACCTGCCGCATGCATCCACGGTGTCCGCCCGGCGGTACGAGATAAAAATCCCCTGTTTGGGTGTGCCCGTTGTCCTGAACAGCGCAAAGGCTTCCTGCAGCGCATGCAGGATTGTCTCATACTGGCCCTGCTGGCGGATCCAGTTAATGTCCAGCAGATCTTTGGTGGCTTCGTCAGACATCACCATCTGGCTTAATACAGCGATGGGGGTATCGGCGGCAGCTTCGGTGATGACCGGAACCACCGGCAGATCACGGCTCAGCG
>CAZQIJ010000321.1:0-5491 GCA_964592955.1 uncultured Anaerolineaceae bacterium | reverse complement strand
ACCTCGCCGGGACGGCCTCGTCTACCCATTCGTATGATGCCCGTGTGGCGCTGTCGCTGGAATTCAGAACACTGGCGTCACTGCGTCATCCCAACATCGTAAGCGTGATCGATTACGGGTTTGATATGCTGCGCCAGCCCTATTTCACCATGACCATGCTGCACAACGCGCAGACGATTGTGCAGTATGGCCTGGAGCACGATCTGCCCACACGGTTTCGGCTGATGCTGGAGGTGCTGCAGGCGCTTTCGTACCTGCACCGCCATCGCATCATTCACCGTGACCTGAAACCCGCCAATGTACTGGTGGATGCGGCAGGGGTGGTTAAGGTGCTGGATTTTGGCCTGTCTGTAGGACAGCCACGTTCGACCATGAACATCCAGCAGCAGATTGCCGGAACGCTCAATTACATGGCACCGGAGTTGTTCCTGGAAGAAGCGCCCGGCATCGCATCTGACCTTTACTCCTTTGGGGTTGTTGCCTATGAGCTGCTGCTGGGCCATCACCCCTTCAGCAGCAAAGCGCTGCATCTGCTGATTCACAGCATCATGCAGGATATGCCCGATTTCTCTACGCTGGACAAACCCCTGGCAGACGTGCTGGCGCGTCTGCTGGCGAAGAGGCCGCAGGAACGTTTCGAAAGCGCAGACGCAGTGATTGTGGCGTTGTGCGAAGCGACAGGCCAGCCCCTGCCTGAAGAAAGCGCGTCTGTGCGAGAGAGCTTCTTACAGGCTTCGCGCTTTGTGGGCCGCCGCGACGAACTGGCACGGCTCTCTGCCGCCCTTAAGACTGCGGGTGGCGGTAAGGGGAGCGCATGGCTGATCAGCGGAGAGAGCGGTGTGGGGAAGTCTCGCCTCATTGATGAGGTGCGCATTCGTGCCCAGGTTCGTGGCGTGCTGGTGCTCTATGGCCAGACCGTTCCCGAAGGCAGTATCCCCTACCGGCTGTGGCGCGAACCCCTGCGGCGGTTGGTGCTGGCAGTTCAACTGACCGACCTCGAAGCCAGCGTGCTCAAGGAAATCGTGCCGGATATTGAGAAGCTGATTGGGAAGCCGGTGGAGAACGCGCCACAGATGGAAGGCAAACAGAAGCAGGAACGCCTGCTGCGCACCGTCGCCGATGTCTTCAAACGGTACCGCCAGCCCATCGTGCTGTTTCTTGAAGATCTGCACTGGGCGACAGAGAGCCTTAACCTGCTGAAGCAGATTCTGCCGCTGGTGCCGGAACGTCCCTGGTTGGTGATTGGCAACTATCGTGATGACGAACGCCCAGACCTGCCCCAGGAACTGCCCGAAATGCAGGTGATGAAGCTGGAACGCCTGGATGAGAGCGACATCGCCGAACTCAGCGAATCGATGTTGGGGCAGGCTGGTAAGTCGCCTCACGTGGTTGAACTGCTGCAGCGCGAAACCGAGGGCAACGTCTTCTTCATCGTTGAGGTTATGCGCACACTGGCGCAGGAAGCCGGGCGTCTTTCCGACATTGGCCGCATGACCCTGCCGACCAATGTGTTTGCTGGCGGCATCAAAGAAGTGGTGCGCCGTCGTTTAGGCCGCGTACCGAACGAGGCCCGCCGCCTTCTTCAGGTTGCGGCGCTGGCCGGGCGTGTGCTGGATCTGGCGTTGATTCAGGTTTTTGCTGCCAACCTGAATATGGAGGACTGGCTGACCATCTGTGTCAATGCGGCGATCCTGGAATTCCAGGATGGCCGGTGGCGCTTCACGCACGACAAAATCCGCGAAGCGCTGTTAAGCGATGCTTCAGAAGACGAGCGGCGCGAAATTCACCGTAGAATCGCCATCGCTATGGAAACGCTGTATGTGGGTGTTGTCTACCAATCCATGATGCTGGCCCATCATTGGGGGGCAGCGGGCGACATTCGAAAAGAGCGCGAGTATCTTGCCATTTCTGCACAATACGCGCTGCACATGAGCGCGGCGCGCCAGGCCCGTGTGGACTGTGAACGCGCCCTGCAATTGGCCAAACAGGACACAGACGTACCCGCCACCTGGCAGGCAGATGTTTACAGTGTCCTGGGGTGGGCGCACACTTATCTTTCGGATTACTCGGATGCGCTTGCCTGTTTTGAAGCGCAGCTTGCCATTACACAGGCCACCGGCAGCAAACTGGGTATTGCCCAGGCCTACAGCAACCTGGGCAGCCTGAACTGGCGTACCGGCGCGTACCAGACCGCCTATCAGTATGCGCTGCAAAGCGAGAAGCTGTACCGCGAAATGGGCCATGAAAGCGGAATTGCAGATGCCCTGAATGCCCTTAGTCGGGTTGAACGGCTGATGGGCGATTATGAAGCTGCGGAAGGCTACGCGCGGCAGGCCCTGGAACTGGCACGGACGACCGGGAACCGCTCCAGTATCGTTGAAGCATTGACGAATCGCGGGCTTGTTGCGCAGATGCTGGGCAATTATCTGGAGGCCCTAACGGATCTGCATGAGAGCATGGCCATCAGCAAGGAGATCGGCAGTAAGTCTGACCTTATGCACGTGCTGAATAATCTCGGCATTGTGGCCTCCACGCTGGGTGCTTATGGCGATGCGGAGAAATACTTTCTCGAAAGCCTGGATATGGCGCGTGAGTATGGCAACCGTCGCATGAACGCCAACCTGCTGTGCAACCTGGGGAATATTTCTTACTACCAGAAAAAGTACGATGCTGCACTGAATTTCCTCAATGAAGCCGTTAGAATAGCGCGTGAGATCGGTCATCATCGCGTTGTGTCCTGGGGGCTGGAAAAACTTGGCGCTGTCAAACTCGCACTTGGCGATATCGATGCAGCCGATGCGCATTTCGGCGAAAGCCTGGAAGTTGCGCAGCTCATCGGCGAGTCGTGGTTGGTGGCCAACGCTATGATTGGCATGGGCTGCGCCGCACTTCAGCGAGGGGCGCTGCCGCTGACCTGGGAGTATTACTACGGCGCGCTGACGATTGCGGCCAGTATCCGCGCCGTACCCAGCCTTCTGACTGTGATCGCCTGGGTAGCGCGTTACCACCGCGCACTGGGAAACCCTCAGCGCGCGGCAGAGCTGATTGGTTTGGTGCTCGCGCATCCGATGCTGAACAGCGAGGCCAGTGAAGTGGCCGACCTTGTGCTGATCGAACTGCGCGAGGTGCTGCATCCCGCAGCATTTGAGAACGCCCTGGCACAGGGGGCAGCGGTTGACCTGGATGAGGTTGTCAACGCGCTGCTGGCGGAACCGTAACGTTCGGGCGATCATCCTTGGCGTGCTGCGATTCTGCGCGCTGCGGTGTCTTATGGCGGTGTCCTACGATTGAGGCCGCCAGGGAGCGCAATGAAACCCAGACCATCTTGTGAGCGCTCAGTTACCGGCGCGTCTCTGCCTTGTGTTTCGTCTATTTTCGCGGTGCAAGTACCCATTCGGAGTTGGTTCAGGTAATGCGCAAGGAAAACACCATTGGCACCATTATTCGCAAGGTGCGCGAATATGATCGCGTGCTGGAGAACTTCAGTCTTGACCTCGCGTTCACCAGAACCCGCTTCTTCATGGTTCTGGAAGTCATTTTTGTTTGTGCAGCGCTTTACAGTCTCAATCCGATCCTTCATGACCTGTCTGGCGATACCCGCATCAGTGGGAATGAATTCTCGTATCTGGTGAATGGCCCGCTGTATGTGCGGGATATTTATGCCGAAACGGGTGCCATCCCGTTGTGGAACCCGTTTATGGCACGCGGCGAACCCGTCTTTGAAAGCCCGCATTCCTTTATGCTCAACCCGTTTATGTCTGTACCGATTCTGCACTTCGGCGCATTTCAGGGTATTAAGATCGGCGTGCTGATTCACATGTGCATCGCTGCGATTGGTGGATGGGTGCTGGCCTGGATGCTGCGCCTCGAAACACCGGGACGCCTGACGCTGGCGTTACTGATGGGGGCCAGCGGCGGCATGTCCTACACCCTGGGGCGAGGGTTTTATCAGATCGCGCTCAGCCAGGCTTATATGCCCTGGATTTACGCAGGGTTGATCGGCACCTTGTACCGCAGAACGCGGTGGAGCCTGGGGATTTTTGTTGTTGCTACAGTTCTGATGATGTTTGCCGGGTCATACTGGCATGTTCTGCCTACGGCCATCGCCTGTACCCTGATTGTTGGGTTGTCGCTGCTGCGCCTGAATCGAGAGACCGGGAAGATGGTTGTGGATCGCGGTGCAATCTACCACGTCATCCTGGCAGGTGTCTTCATTGTGGGGTTAGGTGCCATTCGCCTGCTGCCCCAGGCCGCCACCAGCCGGTATGTGTGGCACCCGGAAGAAGGCTTCCGTGATCCGGCATTCAACATTCTGCAAGTCTTCGCGCCCTACTTCACCCCACTCGAATTCCCCGACATTGAGGAGGGCATCTACTATGTCACCACTTCGCTGCTGGCGGGGCTTGTGTTTGTGCTGAGTGTGCTGGTGCCGGTGGCCAAACCGCGCGAAAAACGCCGCTGGCGCGTTATTATCCCCGCCTACATCGCAATACTGATCTTCACATGGTGGGCGCAGGGCAATACACCGCTGCTCTTTTCACTCTACCAGCAGTACCCCCTGCTCAAGGAATGGCGTTTTCTGCGGCGTATGCTGGCCGCCTCGATACCGCTGCTTGCCATGCTGATGGCCATGGGCCTGGATGATCTGCTGCCTGCGCTGGAAGATCTGCGCCGGGTTCCGGGTTTTTTGCGCTGGTTGGTCATCGGCATCATCGCGTTTCTGGCTGTGTTTACGGTGCGGGATGTGATGGACAACTGGCGACGCGCGAATCATCTCATTGAACCGTTCAGCCCCAATGGACAGGCTGTGCAGTGGCTGCGGCAGCAGAATCCGCACGAATTTATCGCTGTTGAAACCCGTGAATTCTGGGACTACTTCGACTTCTACAGCGTGCGGGTGCGCGGTGCCTTTGGCAATCCCGATTACCGTGCGTTGGGTGTGGAACCCACACTGGGTACACCGGATATGATCAATTATTTTGCTGAATACGGGCTCGCTGTGGGCGACCAGCGCAGGGCTTTCTTCGCAGACCCGGCCAATGGCTATGTCCGCTACACAACGCCAGAGGTGACTGCGGTTGAAATGTACCGCCAGGTGAACCCGGTACCCCATGTTTTCCTGGTGACCCTCAATACCCTCACACGTCATGACCCGCTGGCACGCCTGACCGCATTTGAGGTGCTGCCGGTCGAAAACTGGGTGCATCATCTGGACCGGATCGAAGTGACTATTCCGGTGCATGCGCCAGATATGGTGCTGGTTACGACGGATGTGGCTTATCCGGGCTGGAAAGTTGAAGTGAACGGCGAACCCGCCACGCTGGAATCCGTTGGCGGCCTGATGGGGGTCAAACTGGGTTGGGATTTTGACTTGGAACCGACGCGCGTTGTATTCTACTTTCAGCCTACCCTGTTTTATGCAGGTGTGGGGATTAGCCTGTTCACAGCGCTGGTGTTTGCGGGCTATCTGCTGCGGCTCGATGAACGGTTG
>CAZQIJ010000320.1:0-5493 GCA_964592955.1 uncultured Anaerolineaceae bacterium | reverse complement strand
GGCAGGCCCCGTTCGGCGTATTGAAGCTGAAAGAGCGCGGTTCAATTTCCGGTAGGCTGCCGTGCCCATGCACACAGGCCAGATGCTCACTGAACAGCACATCCGCTGGTGGGGTGGCGCTCAGATTGTTGATGATCACCAGCCCATCGCCCAGTTCCAGCGCGGTTTCTACGGCATCGGTGAGGCGGCTTTCGGCACTGCGGGCTTCTTCGGGGTCTTCGTACTGGCGCACGATAAGACGATCCACGACAATCTCAATGTTGTGGATCACATAGCGATCCAGCTTGATTTCTTCTTCGAGGTCTCGCACCTCGCCATCAATACGCACGCGCGCGAACCCACCCTTGCGGATGTCTTCCAGGATCTTGTCGTGCGTTCCTTTTTTGTCTTTGACCACAGGCGCAAGCACCTGAAAGCGCGTGCCTTCTGGCAGTGCCTTCACATCATCCACGATCTGCTGCGCGCTTTGCGCCACCACACGTTCGCCACAAACGGGGCAGTGCGGTACCCCGATGCGCGCAAACAGCAGACGGAGGTAATCATAAATCTCCGTGACCGTGCCCACAGTTGAACGCGGATTATGGCTGACGCCTTTCTGATCAATAGACACCGCAGGGCTAAGTCCCTCGATCTGATCGACATCGGGCTTTTCCATTTGCCCCAGGAACTGGCGTGCATAGGCGCTGAGGCTTTCGACATAACGGCGCTGTCCTTCGGCAAAGATCGTATCGAAGGCCAGCGAAGATTTTCCCGAACCGGATAACCCGCTGATCACAACCAATTTATTGCGCGGGATTTCTACGTCGATATTCTTCAGGTTATGTTCGCGGGCACCGCGGACGACAATTTTATCCTGCATGGTTTAATCCATTGTGAATGGTCAAGCAAACGGACGGGTGACAGGTGGGCAGAGGACATTTGTTCTAGATTATAGCTATTGAAAAGCCTGATCACAATACCGGATTCAAGTCAGAATTGCGTTGACGGCAGATGAGAAAAGGTTTTACACATTGTTTACCCCAGGAAAAAAGATCAGGAGTATGCTGGATTCAGTTTCAGTCTCTAACCAAGGAAAAAACATCATGGTAACTCGTTTCTTTATGATCTTCCTGGCGGCTGTGTTCCTCGCGGGCTGTGGACGCGCCGAGATCACCGATGTGGAACGCAATCCTGACGGCGGGGTAGACATCACTGCCGAGCTCAGCGAAAGCGACGTTAACGCAGCGATCCAATCTGCACTGGCTGCCAATACAAACCCGCTGCTGCGTAATCCCAGGGTGGATCTGCAAGCGGGGCAGGTGATTGTTTATGGCGAACACGTTGCCCAGGGCGCTGGCGACCTTGCAGGTACGACGGTGTCTGGTTCCATTACGTTCACACCGTCCGTACAGAACGGCGCGCTGGCGCTGACCGTAACGGATATGCAGTTGGAAGGTATCGACAGCTCAGATGAACGCGTAACGGCATTCAATGCGCGTCTGGCTACAGCCTTAACCAACCGTGCCAACCGGGAGAACCGCCAGATTTCGGTCATCTCGGTCACTGTTTCAGACGACTCGCTGCAGGTCGTCTTCAACGCACGCCGCTAGTCCTGCGGGCACAGCGTGCATAGAACCTGCAAACACTGTGCTGCACTCACGGCAAATGCGTTGCATCCGCCCAACGCCGTGAAGCGCACAGTGTTTTTGTGATGCTTCCCATAAGCCGCTGTTGGGCTGCCATCACACCGCGCCACGCAACCCACTGGAATGAAAATCCGCTGAATCTCCGCTTTGCTAACACGATTCTATTGTAGACCTGTTATACTGCCTGCATTGTGTCAGGAACCCGTGTCTACGGAGGTCTTTGCGTGGATAATGAACAAACGACACCTGTCGAAGAAGGTGTGAACGCCTCTGCTGAAACACCTCACACTGCACCAGAGCAAGACGGGAAGGCGCAGGCTAATGAGCAGCAGACGAAAGGAAACACCCCTCTGACGGAGACAGATACAAAAGCCATTGAGTATCTTGAAGGTTGGCAGCGCACCCGTGCAGAGTTTGCAAACTACAAGAAACGTGTAGAGAAAGAGCTGCGGGAGAGCCAGCAGCGCGGCGCGTATGATGCCATCGTCAAAATCCTGCCGATCGTCGATGATTTTGAACGTGCCCTAAGCAGTATTCCTGAAGAACTCAAAGAAAATCCCTGGACGAACGGCGTAAGCCTGCTGCTGCGCAAATTCGAAAAACTGATGCAGGAGTACAATGTAGAAACTGTTGATCCTGTGGGACAGCCGTTTGACCCGAACCAGCACGAGGCGATTGGGACCGAAGACTCTGACGAGATCGCCAGCGGGCATGTGGTGGCAACGCTGCAAAAGGGATATGTCGCTGGGGAGCGTGTGCTGCGTCCTGCCCTGGTGAAAGTCGCCAATTAGCGGCGGGAGTACGCGGCAGAATTACCGACTATCAGAAGCTCAGCATGATCATCCTAAAAGGAGCCAAGTATAAATCATGGGTAGAATTATAGGTATCGACTTGGGAACCACCAATTCGGTTGTCGCGGTCATGGAAGGTGGCGAACCCACCGTTATCCCGTCTGCAGAGGGTGGTCGTCTGATCCCTTCGGTGGTAGCGATGAATACGAAGGGCGAACGGCTGGTAGGCAAAGTGGCGCGTAACCAGGCGGTGGTAAACCCGGAAAACACCGTCTTCTCGGTCAAGCGCTTCATGGGGCGCAAACACGCTGAACCTGCGGTACAGGAAGCGGCAAAGCGCGTCCCCTACCGCATCAACCCTGCCGCGAACGGCGATGTGCGCGTGAAGATGGGTGAGCGGGATTACAGCCCACCAGAAATCTCTGCAATGGTGCTGCAGAAAATTAAGGCCGATGCAGAAGCTTACCTGGGTGAGACGGTTGATCGCGCGGTGATCACGGTGCCTGCCTATTTTAACGATGCGCAGCGCAACGCCACCAAAGACGCGGGGCGCATTGCAGGCCTGGACGTGCTGCGTATCATCAACGAACCGACAGCCTCCAGCCTGGCCTATGGCCTGGGCGAAAAGAGCAACGGCATTGTCGCAGTCTATGACCTCGGTGGTGGGACGTTCGATATCTCCGTCCTCGAAATGGGTGATGGCGTGTTTGAAGTGCGCAGCACCAACGGGGATACATTCCTGGGTGGTGACAACTTCGACGAGCGTATCATTGACTGGCTGGCGGAAAGCTTCCAGAAAGAACACGGCATAGACCTGCGCAAGGATCGCCAGGCGCTGCAGCGCCTCAAAGAAGGCGCAGAACAGGCGAAAATCGAGCTGTCCAGCACGCTCAGTACAGATATCAATCTGCCCTTTATCACGGCAGATGCCAGCGGGCCAAAGCACCTGCATGTTACGCTGACGCGCGCCAAGCTCGAAAGCCTGGTGGCTGACCTGATTGACCGGTCGATCAGGCCCGTTGAATCCGCCCTGAAGGATGCCGGTCTGCAGAAAAACGAGATTGATACCATCATCCTGGTTGGTGGTATGACCCGTATGCCCGCGATTCAGGAAGCTGTCGAGAAGTTCTTCGGCAAGGCCCCTACCAAAGGCGTGAACCCTGATGAAGTGGTGGCACTGGGTGCCGCGATTCAGGCAGGGGTGCTGGCAGGTGACGTTAAGGACATCCTGCTTCTGGATGTTACCCCGCTTTCGCTGAGCGTCGAAACGCTGGGCGGTGTGGCTACCCCGATGATCGAGCGTAACACCACGATCCCGACCAAGAAGACGCAGGTCTACAGCACCGCGGCGGATAACCAGACCCAGGTCGAAATCCACGTTGTGCAGGGAGAACGTCCAATGGCGAGCGACAACAAGACCCTGGGCAAGTTCATCCTGGACGGCATCCCACCGGCACCGCGCGGCGTTCCGCAGGTTGAAGTGACCTTTGATATTGACGCCAACGGCATCCTGAACGTCAGCGCGCGTGACAAAGCCACCGGACGCGAACAGAAGATCACCATCACCGCAAGCAGCGGCCTGGCAGAAAACGAAATCGAACGGATGGTGAAGGAAGCCGAGAAATTCGCCGCAGAAGATGCTAAGCGCAAAGAAGCCGCAGAAGTAAATAACCAGGCAGAAAGTACCATCTTCACAGCAGAAAAGCTGCTGCGCGACTTTACCGACCGTATTCCTGAAGACATGAAGAAACAGACCAACGACAAGATCCAGGCTGTGCGCGAAGCACAGGCCGGCCAAAGCCCGGAACGCATCAAGTCTGCCACCGAGGCGCTCTCGCAGCACATACAGCAGTTGGGCGGCAGCATGTACCAGCAGACTGGCGAAACGCCAGGAGCAGGGGCGAGCGGTACTGACGGGGACAAAGGCGAAGACGTTATCGACGCAGAGTTTACCGAGGCGTAAGCCGCGCGCACATCACGCGTAACCCGATGTTTTTTATCTATCCAGCACGCTTCACCGTACCATACGGCACTGTGCGGAGCTGCGCAGAACTATGACCGAAGCTGAAGACGTGGGCCGCAAACCCACGACGATACAGCACTGAAAGTACGTTTACCGCGCGGTAAACGTACCCGGATTTTTCGCAAATCAACACAACACATGGTGCAGCCGGACTATGGCAAGAGATTACTACGAGGTATTGGGCGTTTCTCGCAGCGCCAGCAAAGACGATATCAAGAAAGCCTTCCGTAAGCTGGCACGCCAGTACCACCCGGATGTCAGCCAGGAACCGGACGCCGAAAGCAGGTTCAAGGAAATCGGAGAGGCCTATGAGGTGCTCTCCGACGACGAAAAGCGTGCCCGCTATGACCGGTTCGGTCATGCTGGTGTGAGCGGGGCAGCCGGTGCTGGTGCCAGCGGGTTCACAGGCTTCGAAGAAATCTTCGAAGAATTCTTCAACAGTTTCGGCGGTATGCGCTCCAGCAGCCGCAGGCGCGGACCGCGTCCAGGTTCAGACCGCACCGTAGATGTGACCATCTCGTTTGAGGAGGCCGTCTTTGGCGTGGAACAGGAAATTGAGTTTGATCGTCTGGAAACCTGCCAGACCTGCGACGGTTCCGGCGCGGAACCCGGCACACACGCGGTAAACTGCCCGCAGTGTAATGGTACTGGGGAGGTGCGCCAGGTACAGCAGACGTTTCTGGGGTCCATGGTGCGCGTTGCCCCCTGCCCGCGCTGCGGCGGCTCCGGGTCGATTGTAGAACATCGCTGCAAGACCTGCGACGGCAGTGGGCGTCTGCGCAAACGTGTTAAACTGAATGTAAAAATCCCTGCCGGGGTACGCGAAGGGCTTCAGGTGCAACTGCGCGGCGAAGGGGATACGGGCGAGCGCGGCGCGCCCAACGGCAACCTTTACGTCAGCATCCACGTCCAGGATCATCCGCTGTTTGAACGCAGTGACAATGACATCCTCTATGGTCTTGTCGTAAACGTCGCACAGGCAGCGCTGGGGGACAAACTGAACGTGCCAACAGTAGATGGCGATGTTGAACTCGTCATTCCGGCAGGAACACAG
>CAZQIJ010000319.1:0-5527 GCA_964592955.1 uncultured Anaerolineaceae bacterium | reverse complement strand
ATATGGGGTTGGTCATTATGGGCTGGACGACGATGAACACCACGGGTATGCTGGGCGCAGGTATTCAGATGTTCAGTCACGGTGCGATGACTGCGCTCTTCTTCGGTTGTGTTGGTATGGTTTATGACCGCGCCCATACCCGCGATATTCCAAGCCTGGGCGGTTTTGCCAAGGTTATGCCCTGGGTGGCAGTTGCCTTTATCGTCGGCGGCCTCACCAGTATGGGTATGCCCGGCCTCAGCGGGTTCATCGCGGAATACCCCATCTTCATGGGGATGTTTGATGCAGCCAACGTTACCCTGAATATCGGCGGATCACCGCTGACGAATTACTACCCGATCCTTGCCGTGATCTCCGTCGTCGGTATCGTCATCACAGCGGCCTACGTGCTGCGTGTCACGGGTCAGGTGTTCTTCGGGGAGTTCGATGCGGTAAAATATGCCGATGTCGGGAACATCACCATCACGGACCGTGCCATTCTGCTGCTGCTGGGTGTCCCGCTGCTGGTTCTGGGCATGTACCCTGCAATTATGGCACCGATGATCGAAGCTGGGGTGCGCCCGGTTGTGGCGCTGCTTACTGGGGGGGTTTAAACTATGTCGTCGTTTGATTACGCTGCCAATATCGCCGCCATCGTGCCGGAACTGGCACTGACGACCCTGGCGATTATTGTCCTGTTCCTGGATCTGCGTTTGATCGAAAGCCGCCGCAAAGCCATCGCCTACGTTTCGGGCTTCGGGATGCTGTTTATCGCCATTCTGCCCTTCATCTGGGGGCCGTCTTCAGAGAGCGCGTTGATGTGGGGCGGCATGATCCGTCACGACACGCTGGCGCAGGTCTTCAAGGTCACCGTGCTCATCGCCGGTGCGCTGACGTGCTTCATGGCGGCAGATACCCACGATCTGGGCCGAATGGGTGAATTTTACCTGATTATCATCGTCTCTACGCTCGGCGGTACATTGCTTAGCGCCGCTGCCGACCTGATCATGATCTTCGTCGCGCTGGAGACGATCTCCATTCCGCTCTACATCCTGGCCAGCTTCCGCCGTGGCGATGTCAAGTCGTCCGAAAGCGGTGTGAAATACTTCCTGTTCGGTTCGTTCGCCTCGGCCATCATGCTGTATGGGTTCAGCCTGCTGTATGGGTTCAGCGGCACGACGAACATCTACGACATCGCAGCTTTTATAGGGAGCGCGGCGTTCAGCGTCAGCGCCATCCCCGTGCTGGCGGCGATGGTGATGGTGGTGGTGGGCTTTGGCTTCAAGATCAGCACCGCGCCCTTCCACTTCTGGACGCCGGATGTCTACGAAGGCGCTCCGACGCCGGTCACGGGGTTTGTGAGCGTGGCCAGCAAGGCCGCCAGCTTCGCCCTGCTGGTGCGTTTCTTCCTGGCCGTCTTCCCAGAAACGCTGGTCATCGGCTCCGTCCAGATTCAGGATTTCTGGATATCGCTCATGTCTACGGCGGCGGTCATCAGCATGCTCATCGGTAACTTCGTCGCCCTGTCTCAGCACAACATCAAGCGCCTGCTAGCCTATTCCACCATTGCGCAGGCCGGTTACACCCTCGTCGGGGTTGCAGCGCTGCAAGGCTCCACAGACGCTTTTATCTCCCCTACAGCCGCCGAGAATGCGGTTGCAGCCATCGCTTTCTACATGATTTTGTATACCTTCACCAACCTGCTGGCTTTCGCAGTCGTCGTGATTTTCTCCCAGGCCACTGGCAGCGAAGAAATCCGCGATCTGGGCGGGCTTAGCCGCCGCAATCCCTGGATGGCGCTGGCCATGACCATCGCCCTGCTTTCGCTGGCTGGCATTCCCCCGGCTGCCGGGTTCTTCGGGAAGTTCTTTCTGTTCAACGCGGCGGTCCAGTCTGGACTCGTGTGGCTGGCTGTGGTCGGCGTTCTCAACTCCATCGTCGCCCTGTACTACTATCTGGTGGTGATTAAGGTCATCTATGTTGACCGTACCCCAGACGACGACCAGCCCATCGCCATGACGCCCACCTTCGCGGGGCTGCTGGGTGTAACCAGCGTCGCGGTGATCATCCTGGGCGTGATCCCAACCATTGTGTTTGAATGGGCGCTGCGCGGCGCATTTGCGCTCGTATAATGCTTGCGTTAAAGCAGGGTTTAGAACAGGCATCTGGCATTTGTAGCATTTGTCAGATGCTTGTGATAAAATGCGCGATGTTGCCCTGGGGGTATTAGTGCAAAAACCACGAACCCCCGTCAGCACTCGCATCAAGAATTTAACCCTTGCTGCCATTGCCGGACAAGCCGGGTGCATAACCCTCATCATTGTCTTGTCGGCGTTATTTATCGGCTTATGGTTCGACTCGCAACTGGGTCAGCGTGGACCGTGTACCGCCGGGATGCTCATCATCAGCGTCCCGTTTAGCTTGTACGCGATGCTGCGCCTCACCTTGAGCGCACTGAATCGCATCGTGCCACAGCCTGTCCAGAAGCGGCGCAAACCAAAAGACAACTACGAGGAGGTCTAGGCTCTTGTGAATACGGTATGTGTTTTAGAGAGGAGGAGGCATGGATAACACCAGAAGAAACGGGTTGATCGTCTTTTTTGGTATCCTGGTTGTTGCCGGATTTGCCTGCGTATGGCTGCCATTCTTCGGCCTGCCGGGTGCTGGCATCGGCATGGCACTACCCATCATCACTGTACCGGGCGAAGTGGTCGTAGAAGGTGGTTTCTTTGGCCTTCCCCTGACCAATACCATCATCGGTATGCTGGCGGCGGATGTCTTGCTGCTTATGTTTGCGTTTCTGGCGTGGCGTTCCACCAAGGGATGGACAAACCGCGTTCCCACTCGGTTTCAGGTTCTGGTAGAAATCCTGGTGGGTGGGCTGTATAACTTCTTAAAAGGTGTGGGTGGAGAACGTTTGCGCACCGCGCCGCTGCTGTGGCCACTGGCAGCGACAATCTTCTTCTTCCTGCTGACCGCCAACCTGATGAAGCTTCTGCCGGGCTATGAAAGCGTGGGCTATGCTCACTGCTCGCACGTCGGCTTCAACGGTTATCCGATGCGCCAGGGCGACTGGTCGTCCAATTCTTATGTGCTGTATGTGGACTCTGCGCTCAATGCTGGTGTGCCCCAGTCCGAAGAAACCGAACACATCTGCCATGAATTCTTCCAGGCCAAGAAAGACGGCCAGAGCCTGAAGTTTGAAGCAGGCACGCCAGCAACAGTCGAAGCAGACATTGCGGCGGCGCGGCTGACGCTGGAAGAAGCCGAGGCGGAACTGACGGCGTTCGAGGCCGAACACGAAGGTGTGGGACTCACCGAAGAACAGCAGGAAGAACGCCACGCGCTTGAAGTCCACGTGACCGAAGCCGAACGCGCGCTCGAATTCCAGGAACTGCGCCTGGAAGGTGCAGTTGCTTATGCCGCTGCCGCTGAACGCCTAGAAGACGTTAATGCCGAACTCGAAACCCTGGAAGCGTCTCACGAAGAAACCGCGGCCAGCACTGAAGAAGATCACGGCGAAGAAGCGGCTGCTGCCGAGGACGCCAGCGCCGAAGCGGGTGAACCGGTGGGCGGCGAACCTGGCCCGCAGGCTGTCGATACCGGTGAAGAACCTGTGGGTGTCGATGCCGAATCGCAGATCGAAACACTGACCGCCGAACGTGCGGCGCTTCAGGAAGAAGCAGACCTGGCCTACACGCGCATGTACTATCCTGGTGCCGTGTTTGCGCTCAGCCAGGAAGAAATCGACGGCGGCACCATCTACCCATATATCTTCCACATCACGCCGTTCTTCCGCGGTGCCGCCACCGACCTGAACCTGACCTTCGGCCTCGCCATCATGGTGATGATCGCGGTACAGGTCTATGGTGTCCTGGCGCAGGGCCCGGCCTACTTCGAGAAGTTCGTCAACATCTCGGCGCTGGGCAACCTGGGCAAGCGTCCGCTGGGTGCCATTGATTTTGTCGTTGGGCTGATCGAAATCATCTCCGAAATCGGCAAGATCATCAGCCTGGCCTTCCGTCTATTTGGTAACCTGTTCGCAGGCGGCGTGGCGCTGCTGGCGATCTCGTTCCTGGTCTCGCTGCTGGTTCCCGGCATTATCTACCTGCTGGAAATCATCATCGGTTCTGTTCAGGCGCTGGTGTTCTCTGTACTGCTGGTCGTTTTCGCGGCGCAGGCCATGGAATCGCATCACGGTGAACATGCCGAAGAAGGACATCATGGCGAACATGGCGACGAAGGGTACTATGACCCCAACATGCTTGAACCTGGAAAACCTGTCAGCCCGGCTGGGCACTCGTCTTAATTTAACGGCGATATACGATAACGCATAAACGAAACGATAGAGGAGAAAACAATCATGGTTGAAGGATCACTCGAAGTCGGTCTGAAAGCTCTGGGCGCTGGTCTGGCGATGGTGGGCGCGCTCGGCCCTGGTATTGGTATCGGTTTGCTGGCGCAGGGCGCAATGCAGGCCATTGGTCGTAACCCGGATGCCGCTGGCCAGATCCAGACGAACATGATTCTGGCAATCGTGTTCACCGAAGCGATCGCGATTTACGCGCTGGTCGTCGCGCTGGTTATCCTGTTCGTGCTGGGCTAACCCACAAAGGAAAGGTGGGAGCAATGCGCACTCAAAAGCGTTTACTTATGGTGCTTACGGTGCTGGCGCTGCTGTTCGCGGTGCCGGTCGCCTTCGCGGCAGAAGAAGCAAGCGGCAGCCCGCTGGACGCGCTTGGCATCAATTTCGGGCTGATGTTGTCTCAGTTGATCAACTTTGGCCTCATCTTCGCCGTACTGACCTTCGCGATCTTCCGCAGCGTAATCCCGATGCTGGAAGCGCGCCAGCGCGAAATCCAGAAGGGGCTGGAAGATGCAGCCATCGCCGCCAACGCCCGCCGCAACGCCGAAGCCGAAGCGGATAAGGTGCTGGCACAGGCCCGTTCCGAAGCGTCGCAGGTTGTGGAGCAGGGCCGCGTGCGTGGCGAAGAACTTGCGCGCAGCATCGAAGCCGAAGCCCGCGCCGAAGGTGATCGCATCCGCGCCGAAGCGCGCCAGGCGGCTCAGGTCGAACGTGACGCCGAGCTGGCAGGGCTGCGCGGCCAGGTGGCCGCCATCGCCACCGCCATCTCTCAGCGCCTTATCGGTGCGTCGCTGGATCAGGGCCGCCAGAATGAGCTGATCACGCGGTTCTTCGCGGAACTTCCGGCAGATGTGCGCGGCATGACGGGCGATGTTACGGTGACCAGCGCTATGCCGCTGGAAGCCGCAGAGCAGACCCGCGTGAAGAATGAACTCGGCACATCGAATGTGACCTTCACGGTGAACCCGGCCATTCTGGGCGGCCTCATTATCCGCTCGGGGGATCGTGTGGTGGATGGCAGTGTTCGCAGCCGCCTCAACGAACTCTCCAGCCGCCTGAGCTAACGGTTCGCGGTCAACAGAAATCAGAAGCGCCGGTATCCCCGGCGCTTTTTCTTAGGCTATTCGTAACTGCTCAGGCTGCTTACCCCAATTACGCTTAGCCGCTGACGCGGCTAAAAAA
>CAZQIJ010000318.1:0-5531 GCA_964592955.1 uncultured Anaerolineaceae bacterium | reverse complement strand
CCTACACGCCCACCGAAGTTCCCCCCATCGTCGGCATCATTTCGTCGCTGCAAACGGTAAACATACGGCAGGGCCCCGGCGCAAGCTACAGCGCCATCGTGGCGCTTGATCCCGGCACGGGTGTAGAGGTTCTGATGGCTAACACCGAGGGCACATGGTACAATGTGCGTTTGGATGACGGCACCGAGGGCTGGGTCTTCGGCGAACTGCTGCGCATCGAATCGACCCCAACACCGTTTCCCTCCAGCACACCATCGCCAGATATGACCGCAATCCTTTTAGGTACGTCGCTGCCCACCGCGCTCTTCGGCGGCGGTACCGTCACCGCAACCCCACCGCGCTCCGCCATTACGCCAACCAGCCCAACCACAGACGGCACACCCGCCGCACCCACTGCCGCCGCCACCACACCCCCGGCGACCGCATCCACACCGAGTATCCCTGTCATCAACCTGACGGCCATCCAGCAGACGGCGACCGCGCTGGCAGCGGGAATAAGTTCACCCGTCCCGGTCACGCGCACGCTGATTCCGTTAACGCCAGGCACGCCAGAAACGGCGGTCGCGGGTACACCTGCGCCTACACCCCTTCCCGGTACCGTTGTGGCGCAGCAAGGCGTGGATGTGCTGGCCTACTGTAATGACCCCAGCTACAACCGCCCCGCACCCACCAACCTCGCGGTGGGTTCTACCGTAGATATTTACTGGGGCTGGTATGCAAAGACACGGGAACAGGTGCAGCAGCACCTGGACAATGTAAACTACGAAGTCCGGTTCAACGGACGCCTGCTGCAGAACTGGCGGGATTATGGATCGTCTGTGCAGTTAGAAGAGGACGGTAATTATCACATTTACTGGTTTGTTCCCGGCGGCGCTGTAACACAGGGGCAGAACACCATCACCTACCGAGCGACCTGGTCTAACCAGATCACAGACGGGTACAACAATTTTGGACCGGGGACGAACCGCCTTTCCGAGGAAGGCACCTGCACCTTGACGGTGCGTTAACGGGACTGGGTGGTTGTGGCCACCCAGGCACCGAACTGCTAACATCCGAAGGGAATGCTGATATTCGGGGCAGAGCCGATGTCATAAACATCATAGCGCATGACGACGCGTCCGGTCACCGGAAGCTGGCTGTCAAACACGATGGCGTTTTCCACGTCCAGGGTTAAATAGAAGCGAACGACGACCTCGCGCTCTGCCGCAAACCACAATTCCCCTGGGGCAGAGAGGATGCGCCCCCCCTCTGCGAGCTGGACATTGGGCAAATCCAGGTCTTCGGGCAGAAACGCATAGCGCCATACCTGCTCAGCGTTAATGACGCCGCGCACGCCCACCGGAACAGCTTCGCGCACCCCACCGATCAGACGTCCCGCGCCGAGGTCGGCAATCGCGGCCCCTGGGGTATCGTTGGTTTGCGCACAGGTTGCGCCCTCGCCAGCTTCCCCCTGTACCAGGTATGTATCTCCGCCCAGACGCACGCCTTCCAGAAGTTCAGGCTGTTCCTGGCCGAAGATTTCTCCCTGTGCCCGCAGCACTGTACGCCGCTGTACCCCAAGCTCGTTGTACCACACTTCAAGTTCTGTTGTCGCGGAGGTCTGACGGTTCGTGCCGGAGAATACGCCTTCAAAATTCACATAGACCACGTAATGCCAGCCAGAGAGATTTTCGAGGTTCTGGTCAATCTGAGGGAGCACAACGCGTTCACGAAAACGGGGCGGCGGGGCGTTCTCGGTCTTGGCGACAGAAGTTGAATAGGTTTCGACACTTTCAATGAGCGTCGGCAGTGGGGCCTCCTGCGCACGGCATCCCGCCAAACTCACGAACAGCATGAGGAGTGTTAAATACCGGGTCACAGTCTGGCCTCTCCGTGGCTTGAAACGTGCGCATTGTATCCGAAAGTGATCGCTGTTCAAAGCGCACCCAGCGGCAGGTAAAGGGCTGTTGCAGCGTCGCTGCACCTCCCATCTGCTGTGCACATCGCGCTGTGCCATCAGGCAGCGTCAACCTCCCATCGCTACGGGCAAGACCAGGTTCACCGCCGGCAGATGCACCACAAAAGTGCTCCCTTGCCCTAATCTGCTCTCCACAAAGATCTGCCCCTGGTGCCGCTCCACACAATCCTTGACGATGCTTAAGCCCAGCCCACTGCCGCTAACAACCCCAACCACGTTCTTCGCCCTGTAGAACGGATCGAAGATGCGCGGTAAGTCTGCCTCGCTGATGCCCAAGCCGTGATCGATGATACGCAGTACCACCCACGACTCATACTGGTCTAACTCAAGCCGAATTTCACTGTCGCCAGGTGAATATTTGATGGCGTTGGACAGCAGATTCAGGAGGATGCGGCTGACGAGCACTTCATCCACTGTCGCAATCTCGATGGCGCTGAGGTTGACAAAGCGCAGCCGGTGATGGATGTGACTTGAAGCGCCCACTTCGCTGACGCTGACCTGGCACAACGCAGCAAGGTTCACCTGCACGGGGCGGAAGTTCGCTTCGCTCAGATTGCCGCGTGCCATATTGACAGTATCTTCGAGAAGTTCCAGGGCGAACTGAACCTGGCGTCCGATCGTGTCCAGCTTCTCCTGGCGCTTGTCTGGCGTCATTTTGTCGTAGTAGTGGTGGAGCGTGTCTCTGGAAGTGGATATGACTGTGAGCGGGGTGCGCAGGTCGTGCGACAGTGCAGAGATGATGCGCTGCACCAGCACGTTGCGTTCCTGCTCTTTCTGAAACCGCGCCTTCAGGCGTTCGTTTTCCAGCGCATACAGTTCCGCCTGCTTTTGTTTGGTGACATCGTTGAAGGATCCCATCAGGCAAATGGGGTTGCCAAGTCCGTCACGAACGATGCTGACCGACAGTTCGATATCTGCCAGGGTGCCGTCTGCCAGCCGTGCCGTCAGCTCGCCTACGAGATGTGTCTTCTGGGCAAGTGCGTTAACAACTGCCTGGGCCGCTTCAGGCGAAACCCAGAACTCCAGAATTGATTTGCCCAGTGCCTGCTTTGCATCGCTCAGTTTCCACAGTTTAAGAAAAGCATCGTTGATGTAGGTCAGGTGACCGCCCAGGTCAGCAAGGGCAATCGGCGTAAGTGAAGAAGCGATAGCGCTGTCCTTAATGCGCAGTTGTTCTTCAATCTGTTTGTTTTCCGTGATGTCGATTGCTGACCCAACGATCTGCTGAATTTTCCCGGTTTCGGTGCGTTTGAAAACCACATACTGAATGTGTGCCCACCGCCAGGATCCGTCTTTGTGTTGCAGACGGCAGACCTCGGCGTTGTAATCGCCATCTTCCTGCCGCTGCGAGCTGCGAATCCTATCAAAGAGTGCCGGGCTGTCATCCGGGTGGATGAGCCGCTGCACAGCCGGGAATGCCATCCCAAGCATTTCGTCTTCCGTGATCCCCAGCAGCGTTGTAATGCCTACATTGGCAAAGACGACACGGTTTTCAGTCAGGTCATAAATAAAGATGAAGTTAGGAACAGCCCGCAGGATGCTGTTGACGAAGCGTGTGCTTTCCAGCAGTTTCTGTTGTGCATCCATGCGTTCGGTCACATCAATGAGCGTGAGTACCAAGCCTTCAACCACGCCCTCGTTGTCACGCACGGGGACAAGACTCCAATCCCAGTAGGTTACGCCGCGTTCCGGGTTCAGCGGATAAATGAAGGGTTTGGCGTAGATGACTACAGGTGTTCCGGTGTCAACGGCATGTGTGAAGATTGCCTCATTCTCTGCATCCGGGTACAGCGCAAAGAAATTTCTGCCAGGAAAAGCCTCTGGCGTCTTCTGATCTGCCTGCGCATACCGTTCGTTGACCTGCACAAAATTGAACTTCGCATCCATGTAGGCTAACAGGATGTGGCTGTTGTCAAAGATGCGTTGCAGAATATTGTAGTTGCGCCGGGCTTCTGCTTCCGCACGTCTGCGCTCGGTTACATCACCAGCGATGCTGACGACGACACGGCGGTTATCCGGCAAACGGCCCAAGGGCGTTGAACTGAACTCCCATATCCGTTCACTGCCATCGTGGCAGCGGACGATGTAATCCCCTTCATCAACCCGTTGCTCCAGGTCAAAAAGCTCATCGAGATGCGCGATTACCGGCTGCTTGCGTGAACCATAGGCCAGTTCGGTCCAGGACTCCAGGGTCCTTAGCTGATCGCGCGCATACCCGGTAATTTCCAACCAGGTGCGGCTGATGGTGAGGATTTCTCCGGTTTCATCAAACATGATGATTGGAACCGGGGCTTCTTCCACGGCTTTGCGAAAGCGGTACTCACTTTGTTCCAGATCCGTTTGTGACCGGCGCACCTGCCGCATCTGTTCAACCAGTTCCGCCTCCAACCGAAATCGGATGCCGAACTCACGGTCTAAGTACAGGTACAGGATCAGTGAGGTTACGAGCACAAACATGATCCCCTTCACCATACTGACCCCTGACGCCATCGATGCTGTATCGTCCAGGAAGTACAGAACACTGTCTGAGAGCAGTATCCACAGGAGCGCAATCACCAGGTATACCGTCGTGATTTGTCGTTGTGGTTTCTGACGCATGTAACAGCTCCCCCTTCAACCATCTGGAATAAGTTGGATTTTGGCTTATTCTACCCGGTTTTCACCACATCGCGTAATTGACAGAATGAAGAAATCCGGTGCCGGGTCAGGTGAACCGCATGATGCTGAGGTATACGCATATGAGGGTTTCGGCTGGAACAGACGGGGCTGCATCACGCACGATTATGGAGGAAACCTTAGGCTGCACCTGGGTTTCAGCCTGGTGCGTCATGCTGTGGCACAGTTGGCGCGAATGGCGCTCACCAAACAAAGCCGATAGCAACCCACGTCCCTACACGGTGTTTGCTGCCGGATTTCGTCGTTACGGTGCAGTAACGCACCGTAACGCGCAAGGGTGTACAGTGCTCAGCCTTCACCCCCCGTTAGGGTTCGGTAAAGGTCGGCAATTGTCGCGCAATCGAGTCAAGGAGGGTAAGGGGGCGTACCCCGGCTGGCTCTGCAGGTTTAAGCAGACCCCGCAGCTCATTCACGTCTTTCGAAATGCTTCGCAGCAGGTCATTGTAGGTCACTTCCTGCGTCGAATCTATGATGATGGCGATCACACTGCTGCGGAGGTTCTTAGAGTCGTGAAGTTCTTTTGTAATAATTCGAAGCTGAAGATTGTTCACCTGAACTGGGCGCTCGCCGGAGCTTTGTTCACCTCTTAGTGCTTTAACCAGCACGTCATAGATTTTCGGGAAACGCCGGAATACTGCGGAGATACCCTGACCCACGCTCCCAGACAGGTCGAGCTTGCTCATGAGCTGGCCCTGCATAAACGTCAGCCTGTTTTCTGTATCCTGCGCATCAACGCTCACCAACAGCACAGGTACATTCTCAAAGAAGGCTGCGATCCGTTCTGTCTGCTGGTCAAACTCGTCCATTCTGCTGCCCAGTTTCCGCAGCAGGTTGTTAATACTAATGGACAAAGCAAAAAGGTGACTACTGATGTAGAATGATCGCATGGCAAAGAGAG
>CAZQIJ010000317.1:0-5532 GCA_964592955.1 uncultured Anaerolineaceae bacterium | reverse complement strand
GTTCACCGCAGCGTTCGGGACTGGTGAGGTATCCCGAAGTGCCTATGTATTCGCCCCTAACGTAGCCCCGAAGGGCTGAGTCTGGTAAGCACTAGGGCTAAAAGCCCCTCCCTTTAGGAATGGGGATGCTTACCATCCTGAAACGACAATAGCTCATCCAACGACATCTTCTGATTGCGGTTATCGGCCAGCGCGGCGCGCAGTTCATTGCTGATTTCCCCGTCTTCTGCGATGTGGGCACGAATGCCGCTGGCCACCGCTTCGGTATCTTCCCAGCCAAAGGTATGGCGCGCCAGTTCGCGGCGTGTTCCACTCTCCTGCCCCTGCACACTGATCACCAGTGTCCATTTTCCGTCCATGTCCAGCGTGTCCTGAATCGGCAGACGTGTCTTTGGCAGAATAAGGTTGTTACCACGCTTCAGTTGATAAACATCTTCAAAGACATACACGCTCAGACGCTGGCTGTCAAGAAGTTCAAAACGGATGCGGCCCGTGGCTGACTGCGGAACACGCAGTTGCACATAAGGCTGCACGTAATCAACATCGTCTCCCACTGGTGCTGTCTGGTGGATGACCGGATCATCTCCCCCCCTGAATGAGAGCAGACCAAGGTCCACCGGCATAACTTTCAGCGTCTCAGGATTGCCACCCGCCGCGCGTACCGCTTGAAGGGCATGCTTCTGCACGCCGTCTTTCGTGGCGGAGTCTTTGGCTGGGCTGGGCAGCGGCGCATTGTCCTGAAAGATGTCGTAATCATCTGTGTCATCACCGCGGCGCGGCGCACGCGTGGTAGTGGAGCGGCTGCGGCGCGCAGTCCGTTCCGTAGTATCGCTTTCAAACAGGCCACGCGCCATAAAGAGCAGACCTGCGAGCAATGCAAACGCGGCATACGCGCCAAACTCGCCAGACATCCAACCCACCATGAGCAACCCGATGATGGCAATCCACGCTTCTCTGGTAATATTCTCAAACCGCATTGCGTTTACCTGTTTCGACTATGTCCCTGGTCCTGGTCGCGCAGCAGATCTTCCAGGGACAGCGGGACTTCACTGTCTTGCTGCTGAGCCGAAGGGATCACGTAGCGGCGGGCACGCGCATCACCACTCAGGCGGCTGCGCCGTTCTTCTTCGGTGGGACCCAGCGAAAAAGTGTGCATTCCCATCAGCTTACCTTCTAAGAATACACGCAAATCCCAGTCGCCAAGCCCCTCAACCTGGGGGTTGCCAAGCAGAGGAAGCTGGTGATCTGCCAGGATACTCAGCTCGCCATCTCTCAGGTACACATTCATCTCATGGATGTATTGTTCGCGCCCATTATGATCGATGATTTCAAAACGCAGCCGGGTAGTACGATCTGCCTCGCTGGGATCCACCTGAAGCGTGATAAACGGGCGCACGTTTTCATCGTCCTTCGTAATGCCGCGCGAGCGCCTCATGACACGGCCCTCGGCAGTGGGGCCGGTTACCACTAACCCCACATCAATGAGGGCAAGCTCAGGCGATGGGTCTATGCCGCGCTGCGCAGCACGCTGGGCGGCCTCACGCGCTTCGGGTGTTACGCGTGAGCGTGCGGCTGGGGAGCGCTGCTGGATGGCGTCCACAAGCGTCGCTGCGCGGCGTGATTCCATATTGACCAGAGATGCGATCCACGCACCCCCTAACCCGGCCAGAATCAGAAGCTGGACAATCGGCAGTGCCTGCACGCCGCCAATCAGAGCGAGGGCAGCCATTATTGTCAGCATGGCCAACCAAAGCGTATTTCGCTGTCGTAACCGAATCATGAGAACCTCTGCGGGAATGCTCCATTTCCCTTATTATACGTGAAACCAGGTCTAAAGGTCGTGGATTGGCGGTTTCCCCGCAGTTTGGTGTGCATGATAGCTACGTGCTAATGCGGCCCATTCTTCAAGCGTTAGTGTCTCGGCGCGGCGGCGCGGGTCAACCCCGGCACTTTCTAACAGTGAGGCCGCCAGTGAAGCAGGGATGGCCAGGCCGTCTCCCACTGCATTCCTGAGCTGCTTGCGCTTCTGGCTGAAGCCCGCGCGGACAACGCGAAAGAAGATATCGTCACCGGGTGCATCCACAATTGGTTTTTCGTATACATCCAGGCGCAGCACCGCACTTCCCACATCCGGCCGTGGCCAGAAGACCGCCGCGTTGAACCGTGCCGCAATCTGCGGCTTTGCGTAATACTGGACGCTGACCGCCAGCAGGCTCATGTCACCGGGCTTTGCCACCACACGTTCGGCCACTTCCTCCTGAACCGTCATGACAATGCGCTGCGGGGCGTGCGGTGCTTCCAGCAAATGCCGCAGGATCGCGCTCGTGATGTAGTATGGGACGTTGGCAACAACCATGTAGGGCACTGATCCCACAACCTTTGAGACATCCACTTCAAGGATGTCCTGGAACAGCAGGGTCACATTGGGGCACCGGATGAGCTGAGCTTCCAGGATAGGGCGCATGCGCTCGTCAATTTCGACTGCGAATACCTGCCTGGCTGCCGCTGCCAGGTGCTGGGTAAGCGCCCCGGTGCCTGGGCCAATCTCAAGCACAATGTCCTGTGGCATAAGCTCTGCCACAGAAACGATCTTCTCCAACGCGTTAGGATCGTGCAGGAAGTTCTGTCCCAGGCTTTTCTTGGGTAGAATTGCGTGTTTATCCAGCAGGGATTTCGGATTCATGGCGGGTGACTTATCGGGTTTACTTCGCACGATAAGGCCATTGTACCAGAGCAGCAGCGGCCTTACACGGTAAAGCGACATGAAAGAGGGATGTGAAAGACAGCAGATGAGGCACGTGCGGATGTTAGAATAGACTCATAATGTGAAACATCAGGAAGGAGTTTCCAGTGGCAGACAAGAATTACGCCATCGCGCAGGATCTTAAAGAGGCCCAGGCCATGGTGGATGGGCTCGATAATTATGTACGCCACGATCAGTTGTATGGGTCAATAGGCGGGTTGTTTTCTGGCGGGAACATGCCCAGTCTAACGATTGGCGCGCTCTTGATGCGCCTTCGCCGACTTTACATGTTTGAGGCTCAGATGAGCGGTGAACAGCGCGGCCAACTCGAAGCAATCACACACAAGCATGAGACCGTGCGTAAGGAATGGCGACTGCATTATGATGCAAAGATGCTGCGCGAGGCCAATTCACGATTAGATGCGATGGCACATTTCTTTGAGGAGTGCAGCAGCGATCCCAGATTATGCGCGCGGGTTTATCTGCCGGAGGTTCAGCGCCGCACGGTCGTTGAGGAAATTCTGATTGCGATGCGAGAGCTGGGGATGGAAGATGCCGAACTGTCGAAGAAGGTGCGCGGCGTAGACGGGCGACTTCGCCGCTTCACCCAACCTGCGCCATTTGTGTGGGACAGTGCCCTGAAGCCGGTATATAGTGAAACGCAGTTCTGGTGGATGTATAGCCACCCACCGCTCGAAGTGCAGTAGGTACTGGTGGCATCCCTGCGTGAGATGCGCGCTGAAACAGACAACAACGTCACCAGACTGCAATTAGGTGCGTAAATGATGATTTTAGCACGTAAAACCACGTTGGCCAGACACCGCTCACTCACTCTACATCATCCCTAACGCATCCTTGCATTCACGCAGGAAGGTAACAGGAAGGTAAAACGAAAATGAGCTTTGACATTGCCAATGTGCGGGCACAGTTTCCCGCTCTTCACCAGCAAACCGAACGCGGCACCCTTCCAGTCTTCTTTGATAACCCAGCAGGAACCCAGGTGCCGCATCACGTGATTGACGCCGTAACCCATTACTATCGCACGATGAATGCGAATTCCGGCGGAGCCTTTGCCACCAGCCAGCGCACAGATGCGATGGTGAGCGGCGTTCGAGAGCAGTTAGCCACATTCCTCAACGCCGTAAGCGCGGATGAAATCGTCCTCGGTCCAAACATGACAACACTCAACTTCAGCCTCAGCCGGGCACTGGCCCGCACGCTGAAGCCCGGTGACGAAATCGTGCTCACCCGCATGGATCACGACGCCAATGTGTCGCCCTGGCTGTTAATCGCACGCGACCATGATCTGACTGTGCGCTGGGTCGATATCGACCCTTCAGACTGCACGCTCGACATGAATACGCTTGAGGCTGCACTCACCGACCGCACGCGCATTGTCGCCACTGTTCATGCTTCGAACGCCGTTGGCACGATCAATGCGGTTGCCCACATCGCGGCGATGGCGCACGCCGCCGACGCACTGCACGTGGTGGATGCTGTACAGAGTGCGCCGCACATTCCGGTGGATGTCCAGGCCATCGGTTGCGATTTCCTGCTCTGCTCTGCCTACAAATTCTTCGGGCCGCATATCGGCGTCATGTGGGGACGCCACGACATGCTCGCGTCACTGCCTGTATATAAAGTGCGCCCGTCAAAAGACAAAGCGCCGCACCGTTGGGAAACAGGCACTGCCAGCTTTGAAACCATCGCGGGTGTGGGGGGCGCACTGGATTATCTTCTCTCGTTCGCGCATGGGATTGCCGGTGTGGTTGACTATGAACGTGATCTGGTCAGTCATCTGATTCGGGTAATCCAGGCCGTGCCTGGCACGCACATTTACGGCATCACAGCGCCCGAACGCATGGCAGAACGCGTCCCCACAGTTGTGTTTACGATGGCAGGCCACACTGCCGAAGCGGTTGCGGCGCATTTGGCACGCCACGACATTTACGTGTGGAGTGGCAATTACTACGCGGTTGAGATCATGGAAAAGCTCGGCCATGCGCAGCACGGTATGGTGCGTGTGGGGTTGGCGCACTACAACACGCACGCAGAGATCGAGCGCTTCGACGCCGTGCTGAGGATGCTGGTGTGACTCCTCCTCATCTGAGGGCAGGCCCACTGTTCCCGCCAGGTGTCATCATTGCCCTTGCCCTTTTTACCCTGCTTCTGGTTGCGCTGGGGGTACCGCTGGCATTGACGGCCTTCAGCCAGTTTGAGCTGCGCGCGGATGATACGCTGGTGCGGAACGACTACCGCAGCATTCCTCCCTTCCCCGCCGGGCAGGTGGTTTTTGCTGCAACGGGCCGCTATGCGCCCTGCGACGAAACGCTTTACTTTGAAGTGATGCGCACGGGCGCGCCGCCAGAAGCAGTGGTGGGCTATTATGAGGAGCAGTTCCGAGAGATGGGCCTGCAGGGAACGTTCGCGCTTGGCTTCTACCGTACTGAAACGTCACGTGTTAACGTGGCTTCTCCGGTGCCGCCAGCATTTGGGGGCATATCCATTCCGGCGGCAGCCCGCGCCGGCAATACCTTCCTGGTCAGTGCGGCGCGCTGGTCGGGTGCGCTGTGTCCGCTGCGGAACCGCACACCACGCCTGCGCGCCCAGTGAAATGCTCAGGCTAACCCATTTTTTCTTTAGACATCGCGGCGGCGAGCTGAGAACTCACCAGTTCCAGCATAAGGACGTTTTCCTGGGTTATTGAACCAGGGCGTTCACGGCAGGCCACCAGCACGCCATAACTTACGCCGTTGAAGGTCACCGGGACACAGGCGACTGCCCCCAAC
>CAZQIJ010000316.1:0-5572 GCA_964592955.1 uncultured Anaerolineaceae bacterium | reverse complement strand
GGATGGGCATGTACAGTCCAATGTGGTATCGCCTGTTACCAACACAAAACTTCTCCGTGCGCTGGTCTGGGCATCTCCACGTGCCAAGCGCGGATGACCTGCGCCTGCTGGTACAGGCGGCTGGCGGTGTCCGCCTGCTGGTTGACGGAAGCGTCGTGATCGACACCTGGGGCCAGGCCAGCACCAGCGTTGCCGCAGACGTCCCCAGCCTGCCATTGGGGGAATGGGTACCGCTGAATTTGGAGTACCAGGCCACGGGGGAGGAACCCGCCATCCGTCTCCAGTGGCAGTATGGTGGCCAGGACGCCGCCGTGATCCCAGCGGAGGCGCTGGCATCGCTGAAGGAACACATCAGCTTTGCCAACCCTGCTGCCCTGTGCGCCGAAGTTGAAGCGGCGCTGGTGGCGGAAGAAGGTGATGTCGCTGGCAGCCTGGTCGTCATCCCACAAGCTGCCGGTGCCCCAGTGATTGACGGCACGGTTGATGACGTGTGGCAGGCGGCGGCAGTAGTGCCGTTGACCAGCCAGAATTCCGGCACAGTGACCGATGCGTCGGATCTCTCCGGCGAAGTCCGCCTGCTGTACGACGAAACACACCTCTACGCACTTTATGTCGTCATCGATGACGCTGTCCAGGTCGACTCTACCGACCCCTGGCAGGATGACTCCGTCGAATTCTACGTTGACGGTGGTAATGAGAAGACGGCTATGGCCTACGACCGAAACGACGAGCAGTATGTTGCGGCGGTGGGCGCAGAAAGCGTGTTCGCCCAGCGCGGACGCGGGGCAAACGTCGAGGTCGCCAGCCAACTGACCGACAGCGGATACGTGGTTGAGTTGGCCGTACCGTGGGCCAACCTGGACATGACTCCCAATGCCGGTGCCCTGGTCGGCATTGAAGCCCAGCTCAACGACGACGACGATGGTGGCGACCGCGAAGGCAAACTTGCCTGGTTTACGTCCAAGGACGACAGTTGGACGGACCCCAGTTCGTTCGGCAACGCCCAGTTGGGCCAGTAACTGCCCGGCACCCACCACAGAATCAGCATGTTTGCAGATGTTGCCGCAGATACACTATGAGGGATGCATTGATGAACGCAAAAGCGCTTTTGTTCAACGCCGTGAACGAGGTAGTGTGCCAACCCGTTGAGGTGCCGACACCTCAAGTCGGTGAAGTACTGATCGCCACGGCCTATTCGTGTATCAGTCCAGGAACAGAACTGCGCTGCTTGGCTGGGCAGCAGCCTGGCGCTGTGCCCTTCCCCTTCGTGCCCGGTTACAGCCAGAGCGGCACAGTGATTGCCGCCGGACGAGATACGCGACTTGCGGTGGGCACCAGGGTATGGAGCGGCGGCACCTCGCGTGTGCAGGGTGCCCATCTGATGTGGGGCGGGCATATCAGCCACGCCGTGCGTGCGGAAACTGACGTTATCCCGCTGCCGACGACGGTTGACCTGCAAGGGGCCGCCCTGCTTCAACTGGCCGGCATTGCCTACCGTGGCGTTCGCCTTAGCCAGGCTCGCCCACACGAGACGGTGCTCGTGGTTGGGCTAGGTCCCATCGGCCAGCTTTCGGCGCGCCTGCACGCCTTAACCGGTGCGCGCGTTATCGCTGCCGACCTGCTGCCGGAACGCATCACCGCACTGGATGGTTTGGGGATTACCGGTGTGGTTATTGCTGACGGTGCCGACCTGGAATCCAATCTGCGCCCTCACCTGCCTGACGGTGCCGACATCGTGGTGGATGCCACCGGTGTACCTGCGGTGTTACCACGCCTGATCGCGCTTGCTAAGGATCTGCCCTGGGATAACACGGCCTCGGTGGGGCCGCGCTTCATTGTGCAGGGCAGCTACGCGGCGGATTTTTACGTGCCGTACCAGGATGCGTTCATGAAGGAGATCACGTTCTATGTTCCGCGCCACAATCAGCGCCGTGACCTGGACGCTGTATGTGACCTGTTGGCACGCGGTCTGCTGCGGACCGATGGATTGATCACCCATCAGGCAGTGCCTACTGACGCGCCCGCAGTCTATGGCGATCTCCGGGCCGGGCGCGGCATAACTACCGCTTTCGCCTGGATCGCGTCGTAGGTCGCCGCGCCCGTACAGCCGCGGCGATGGTTCATCTTATGACGCGTCGTCTTTCTCGTTCCTGATTTTTAAGACACTCTTCTACTGCTAGCGCGTAGACCGTATGCCAGGCCGTAAGTCATTGCGCCATATACACCAGGGGATACCACAGCGGTTTAGTCCTTGACCAGTCCATGCCGCCACGCCAGCGCGGTCGCCTGGGCGCGGTCAGTCACGCCCAGTTTGGCGAAGATCGTGGTCAGGTGATTGCGCACCGTGCCTTCGGCAAGGCTGAGCCGGTCAGCGATGTCAGTATTGGTAAGCCCACTGGCGAGCAAGCGTAGAATCGCCAGTTCGCGTTCGCTCAGGTCAACGTTGAACGTGCTTGGCTGCGGCATCCCGAACTGCACATACTGAAACAGCTTGGTTGCCACTGCCGGGGAGACTGGGGTTCGCCCGGCGATCACCCCTTCGATGGCAGCTACGATGTCCTCGGTGCGGCTGTCTTTGAGCAGATATCCGGCAGCACCCGCCCGAATCGCATCGACCACCCACTCGTCCTCGTCGTAGGTTGTCAGCGCCACGACGGGAAGATCAGGGTGCGACTGGTGCAGTGCCTGGATCGCCTGAATGCCATTCATGATCGGCATTTTTAAGTCCATTAGCACCACATCGGGCGGGTTCTGCGCCACGCGCGCCACCGCATCCGCACCATTGTAGGCAACGCCGCTGACTTCGATGTTCGAATGCGCGTTGAGGAGCATCCGCATCCCGTTCGCCACAACTTGCTGATCATCCACGACCAATACTCTGATCACGTATCACTCCTGATGGTGACGACAATCTGGGTTCCACGGCCCATGCCGCCGCTGACATCAATGGCTGCACCAATCAAGCCAGCTCGCTCACGCATCCCATGCAGCCCATAGTGATGCAGTGGTGTTCCGTCCAGATCGAACCCGACGCCGTTATCTTCCACCCGCACGACTACACCTTCCCGCCCGGTTTCCAAAACAACGGTGAACCGAGTCGCCCGCGCATGGCGCACAACATTGTTCAGCGCCTCTTCGATGATCCGATAGAGCTGTTGATCCTGGTGGTGCGACAGCGGCGGCGCGTGTTGGGGCAGCACCACCGTTGCTTCTGCGCCGGTACGGTCAGCAGCGCGCTCTGCCAACCGCTTGATCGCCAGCAGCAGCCCAAACTCATCAATGGGACTGGCACGCAGATCATGCAGTGCCCGCCGTGCCTCGCGCAGCCCCTCGCGGGCCAGCGTTTGCGTCTCCTGCAAGGTCCTCCGCGCCGTAGGCGGATCGTGCGTCATCTGCATGTCGATGACCTTCAACTGGACTTCAACCGCGCTTAAGGTATGCGCCAGCGTGTCGTGTAGTTCCCGTGCCAGCCGGTTGCGCTCGCGTGCCAAGGTTAATTCCTCCATCCGCAGCGCCAGTTCCGTGATCTGGGCATTTTTTTCCGCCAGTTCGTGGCGCAGCGTGCGCTGGCTGACAATGATGCGCACCACGATCACGCCTATGATGCTGTACAGAATCAGGCGAATAACCGCATGGTTGACCGGAGCAGTCACATCAATTCCCCACACAGCGCGGGCATTGGTCGCCAGCAGGTACGCCAGAAGCGATGTGCCGAACGTGAACAACAGCACTTCACGCAAGCGGAACTGCGCTGCGATCAGCAGCAGCGGCGGCGTCAGCCACAGATACAGCCAACCACTGTTGACCAGTTCTTCCGGATTCGACCCACGCGCACGCAGATACAATTCGTTCACCAGTGTGTCCATAACAATCGGCACAACGCTCATCGCCAGCAGCCCCAGTACGAGGTGCGTTTTCGGCGCGCGCCGCGACAGCCATGGCAGCAGCAGGTAGATCAACAGCAGCCCGCTGAACGTCCAGCTTATGATCAGTTGGTAGGTGCTGGGATCATTGCCTGCTGCGCTGCGCAGACCGAACGTGAACGGCGTGAACAGTAGCCAAATGGCTCCGACCGTCGCACGGAACACATTCAGTATTCCTGGCTCAATGACCAATCCATGCCCGGAGCGAATCGACAAGCTTACAGACTCCTCACGCAAACATGGCGCAATGATACGTGGCGCTGACGGGGTTGTCTATGACTGTCCGCACCAATTGATGTGAGCGCAGTCACATAAACTCGTGAATCGTTCAACCCAAAAGCCGCACCGGATCACTAGTAGTCCACCAATGTTGATTTGACGGTTGATATCCAACGGTTCACACCCATGACGGTCCGACAAAATTGGTTTGGTGAACTACTAGAGCAGATGGGGCAAAAAACCTATGCTTTAGGTGCAGTGCAGGACGGTACAACCGAACCGCTCCCGCACAGGCAAGCAACCGTGGTGAAGAAGCAAAAGGAGACGCAGTGAAAACCTTGATCGTTGTATTGTTCGTGCTGCTCGGCTTGAGGATCTACCCGTACACACACATCTCCGCGCAGGAAGCCGCGGATCCCTGGTCACCGGTTACGGCGGCGCTCGAAGCGTCACGGCTGACCGACCTCGTCCTGATTGTCGGCAACGCTGACGGCGAATTGTACGCCTACGGCAAAGGAGCGGGCTACCCAGACATTCCGGGTGTGCAGATCGCCTCTGCCTCGAAGTGGTGGACGAGCATCCTGCTGATGACCCTCGTTGAACAGGGGATCATGTCGCTGGATGATCGTCCGCAGGATTATATTGAGTGGTGGACGGATAATCCTAACGACCAGCGCAGTCAGATCACGCTCGAACACTTGTTGTCCATGACGGCGGGATTCCGCAGCGAACCGCTGTGCGAATTCGATCCGTTGACAACAATGGAGGCTTGTGTGCAGATCATGTATGAAGACCATCACATCGACGTGCCGGGGACGACGTTCAATTACAACTCGTCTCATATGCAGGTCGCAGGTCTGATGGCGCAGGCAGCGACCGGCGACACGATTGTCGATCTGTTCCATACCTACATCGGCGAGCCGTTGGGCATGCAGGAGACGACTAACTTCTGGCGTGCCAGCGAACAGAATTCCTGGATGGCGGGCGGCGGCAATGCATCACCGCGCGACTATGCCCGCTTCTTGCAAGCGCTGATGGCGGGTGAACTCGTCGCGGACTCGCTGTCCATCATGATGGAAGATCGCACATCTGAACCGGTGCAGATCACCGCTTCACCAATTGCCGCGCTCTTCGAATGGCATTATGGCTTGGGCATGTGGAAGGAATGCTTACAGTCGCACTGGACGACTGACTGCGACGAGTCGCAGGTGTATTCCAGCCCGGGCGGTCTCGGTTGGTATCCCTGGATCGATTTTGAGAACGGTTACTACGCCGTCCTGGCCAGACAGGAGTTCGGCAGTCGCGGTAACGCCTTGCTGCAATCAGGAGAGCTGGTGCTGCAGTTACGACCGCTCATTATCGAGGCGCTTCAAGCTTCGCGCTAAGTCAGACCAGTCCTTCTGTATCCAATCTTTGGAGGAGCACTACTT
>CAZQIJ010000315.1:0-5574 GCA_964592955.1 uncultured Anaerolineaceae bacterium | reverse complement strand
GCATGACCGTGCGCATACATGGCACCCAAACGGCGCTCGTAGGCCGTCAGCGTGCCCTGCCGCACCGCGCGTGGCACTGTTTTTCCCTGAATAGCGATGTCTGCCAGTTCGACGAAGTGACTGGATTCAACTTTCATGGTGGGTGTCCTCCGGCAGACCGCTGGCCAGCACATCAACGACGTGCAGAACGCGCTTGGCAGACTTATGGCGCGAAAGCCCACCGTTCATCTGCATCAGGCAGCTTGCATCGCCCGTAATGATGATTTCTGCCGGGCTGGCTTCAATGTGCTCGAGTTTAGTTTGCAGCATGGCACTGCTGACGTTTGGCATCTTCACGCTGAATAAGCCGCCGAATCCGCAGCATACGTCCGCTTCGCCCAGGTCACACAGGGTAAGGTTTTCGGTATTTTCCAGCAGCGTGCGGGCAGCCGCGCCCAACCCCAGCATGCGCAGCCCATGACAGGCATGGTGCAGCGCGCCGGCTTGGGGCTGCGGAAGTCTGGCGTTAAGGTCGCGAATTCCCAGACCATCGACCAAGTATTCTGTAATTTCCCAGGTGATGGCAGCCGCACGCTCCGCACGGGCACGCCACAACCGGTCTTCTGCAAACAGTGCCGGATACTCGTGCCGCACCATCGCCGCGCACGACCCGGATGGCGTAACGATCACCTGAGCTTTGTCAAACGCCCGCAGGAACTGCCGGGCCACGTTTCGCGCTTCATCACGGTAACCGCCGTTAAAGGCTGGCTGTCCGCAGCAGGTCTGCGACAGCGGAAAATCATATGGAATGCCGAGATGTTCGAGGATCCTGACGACTGACATGCCGGTTTGGGGATAAATCATATCGACAATGCAGGTCACGAATAAGGATACGGGTTTGCCACGCGGCGTTTCACGTGCTGGTAAATCTGCCATCGCTTCTCTTTTCAAACTGCGCTGTTTAGGACCGGGAAATGTTTCCCCGATCTTTCACCGATGTTCGTCGATTTCATCTTAAGTGTAGCGCCTGACCCGGACTGCTGTCATCAGACCTTTCGAGACCGCCTCCTACACCTCCAACAGCGCGGCCAGCACGCTGGGCAGAAGCTGCTTCTTGCGCGAAACCACCCCTGGCGCATCGTAAAGTTTGCCGTCAAGCTGCGGGTACGGCAGCGCATTAATCAGGCGGGAATCTGCCGCCTCCAGCAGCAGGCGGCTGTCTGCGCGCACCACATCTGTGATCATCAGCATCCCCAGCGCATAGCCCCCTATTGTGACCTGCTGGCGGAGCGCCGCTGCAAGCGCATCCAACCGCCCCTCGATTTCGTTGAAATGCGTGACCTCGACCTGGCTGATGCTGACCCTGAAGCGCCCCACGTCGTAGCTTTTCTGGTCAGCCGCTACGATTTCTTCTGCCAGCCGCGTGCCCAAACCGGCACCTGCTGCAAGCAGTTGCTGGCCGAACGTGAAAGGATCGAGCGCCGCCAGTGCTGCCAGTTTGCGCGCGGCGCTGCGGTCGCGCTCCGTTGTGGTTGGAGAGCGAAACACCAACGTGTCCGACAGAATGCCACAAAGCAGCAGCCCGGCAATTTCTGGGACAAACACCACAACGTGAAGGTCGGCACGCTCGCTTACAAGCGTGGAAGTACTGCCCACCGGATCCACGAAGAACCGAATGGGCATCAGCGTGGCCATAGGATTTATGCGGTGGTGATCCATTACCTCGACCAGTTCGGCATCTTCCAGCCCCGGAACCGCCTGCGATGGCTCATTGTGGTCAACGAGGATCAGGCGGCGGCGGGGTGGCGTGAGCAGGTCTGCTTTGCGGCATACCCCCGCATAATGCTCTTCCCGTACCAGATACTCGTCCTGGTCAGAGCGCAGCACACCCGGCAGCACCTCCTGAATGTAGGCATCTGCCGGAAGATCGACCGGCGTAGGATCGAGCGCGCGTGCGGCAGTTTCGCGCAGGCGCGCGTCCAGTGCGGGTGTGCCCAGTGCATCTGCCAGATACGCGAATAGTCCCGCGCCAGAAACCAGCCCCAGCGCTGCGCCGTGCGCATCGAGCAGGGGCAGTGAACGGCGCGCGGTTGCTATGCGCTGGCAGGCATCCAGCACGGTCGATCCGGCAGGCAGTGGGTCGAGCAGCTCAGCGACATCGCGGACGCGAGGGCGCACATCTGCCACCAGTATCGGCTGTTCAATGCCGAAATGGTCAAGCGCAAAGAGCGTTTGTGGGTTCAGCCCCCCAGCCCGCGCAGGTATGTACGCGTCTGGGCTGTGTTGATTCAGCATCCAGGCGTAGCCGATGGCCGAGACAATGGCATCTGTATCCGGGTTGCGGTGACCGATCACCGTAGTTGTCATACCAGACCTCTTCCCACAGGGACTTTCGCGCGCTTTACGATCGCAGCGCGTGGCCAACCAGCCTGCTCACAGTAAGTAGAGCATAGCAGGAACAAATTCGCCAGCGGTCTGTTTAGATTTACAACCCTGACACGTGTGTAAGCTTTTCTGTTATACTTTGCGTTTTCCAGCGCGAGTCCATTCAGGGCACTTGCCGCGCTATTCGTCCACCAAACCAGTTTTGTCGGCATGTCATAGGTCAAATCACCATCGGTGAACTACGTTGGGTCATTTGGCGTATGCAACGCCACGCAATGAGCGCAAACAGTCGCGATGCGCTTCACAGGCGGCTCCCGATGGGGTCATCTGGCGTATGCAACGCCATGTGATGAGCGTAAACAGTGGCGATGCGCTTCACAGGAGACTTATGATAAAAAATCCGCACGTTTCACCGCAGTGATCGCTGAACATGTGCTGGGCAAAGGCCAGCAGGCAGGGAGGAATGCGCTGAATGCAGCATGATATCGTCTGGAAGACTCTTTATACGACCGCGGTCGAACATTTGCGGCTGACGTTGCACGGGGATGGCCACATGGCAGCCAGCGGGATGGTTGTGGGACTTGTCGAAAATCAGCCCTTCCGCCTGGCTTATGAGGTCGGCATGGATGCGCAGTGTTCGCGTTCTGGATCTGCTGGCAGATCGCGTGGCGGTTGACCTGCTCGCAAACGGTGCAGGGCATTGGCACACCCGCGATGGCAGCGCCTTGCACGCGCTCGATGGCTGTATCGATGTCGATTTTGTCGTCAGCCCCTTCACCAATACGCTCCCCATCCGCCGCCTGCCATGGGAAGTGGGGACGAGCCACACCATTTCAGTGGTCTACATCGTCCACCCCAACTTGACGTACTCTGCTGAACGACAAACCTACACCTGCGTCAGGCAGGCGGCGGATCACAGCGTTTATGAGTTCACAATGCGCGATTTCAGACAGCAAATCACCGTGGACCGCGACGGTCTTGTTACCGAATACCCTGAGTTGTTCAGCCTGGTAGGGGCACGTCAGAGCACCGGGTGATCAGCCCGGCTCACCCACCAACTTCTGCGTCGTGCGCAACTACAGCCGCGACTGTCCCTGCGGTCTCCCGGCTGTAGAACGCAATTCGGTTGCGGATATGCTCATAGCCGACGACAGGGTTGACATAAACCCAGGCGATATTCTTGGCCTTGCGCTCCGGGCTGTCCAGGTCAATCCAGAAGCAAATCCCTTTGTACGGGCAGTTGTAGGTGCGCTCGGTAATCGTGAGGTGCGTCATATCGACGACATCCGGTGAAAAGTACCAGTTCCCTTCGAAATCCAGGACAGTGTTTTGCGCATCGCTGCCTTCAGCGATGACGGTTTCTGTACCCTTCATGAGGATCTTGTGTGTCATTATCGTGTGCCCATTAACCTTTTCCTGCTTAAGTTGCAGTATGGCACGCAGAGGTTATTGAGAGATTACCGCCCTTTTAAGATACTGTAACAATTGAGGCTGCCCTCCAAACCGTCTGCCCGGTAAGTAATCACCTCATGCAGCCCGGCTGCCTCAACCAGAGCGCTGTGTTCGGCATCATCCACATAATGGCAGTAACGCAGCGCCACTGTGCCACGACGCCAGTCCAGCAGATAATCGTGCGGTTCAACCGCAAGCGTACTATGATCAGAGTGCTGCCAGGATACGATACGCTGCCGAAAGCGTTCAACCTCGTAGAAGCGCCAGCTCGCAAATGCCAGAATCCCGCCCGGTGCGACCAACTGTGCAAGTCTCTGCATCAATGCCAGGCGCGCCTCATACCCAGGCACGTGATGAATCACCCCAAACAGCACCACCAAATCATAGCGCCCCGCTTCTGGCAGCGATTCGATCAGGTCGCGCTGTTCGAGCGTAAACGCAAGCCCGGCGTTTTGCAGAGCCAGACGCGCAAATCCCAGGAGCGTTGGGTTGTTGTCAATTCCATGGTAGCGAAGCGCTGCGCTGTGCTGCCGCAACGCTTCCGCGAGAAAAACCCCAAAGCGCCCGTTGCCACAGCCCAGGTCCAGTACGGTGAGCGGCGGCGACGGCAGATGCTGCACCAGCCTCTTCCATCCTGGCCACGCTTCACCGCGCGTCTGGTCGAAATCGGCGGCAGTCGCCGCGTAGAACTGGCGGTTGATTGCGTTCAGCGCGTGTTGTGTGTTCGTATCCACCGGGGCCGTTCCCTCCTGTATTGTCGTCAGCGCACATTGTGCGGGAAACCTAAAGGCGAAATCAAGAGGGATCATTTCACCTGGTGACTATGGTAAAATAGACGATAGTCTGAAAAAAAGCCGTGTTGAAACCGAACGTATGACACATAAAGCTGACCTTGATCTTACCCAGCACCGTGAAGCGCTCATTGCCATCCTGCGCGACGTGATCGCGCTGCAAGGGCCGCTCACACACGACACGCTAATGCACCTGCTGCGGCGCTACCCACGTCTGGACAGCGGCATGTACAGCCGCAGCGAGTTAATCCGTGCATACCGCGAATTCGCCGGGGATTATGGCCTTCCCCCTTACAGTGATGCTGTCATCGAGAAGCTGCGGCGCAAGCCGGTACGCACCAGTTCCGGGGTGACTCCCGTCACCGTCCTCACCAAGCCGTTTCCGTGCCCCGGCACATGCATCTTCTGCCCGAACGATGTGCGTATGCCGAAATCGTACCTCTCCGACGAACCCGGCGCACAGCGTGCAGAACAGAACAGTTTCGACCCGTACCTGCAAACGTATGTGCGCCTGGTGACATACCACCTGACCGGCCACCCGACCGATAAGATCGAGGTGATTGTGCTGGGCGGGACCTGGTCTTTCTACCCGGAAACATACCAGATCTGGTTCATCAAGCGTATTTTCGATGCCCTGCACGATTTTGGGCGCGGGGTTGATCGCCGCGAAGAAGTTGAAGCCGCGCTGCGCCAGGCCTCACAGTTTCACCCGGATCACAACCAGACCGATACCCGTGTGGACGGCAGACTGATGCCAGTCACCTACAACCAGGTGGTACAGACCATCTACAAGGACGAGATGTACCGTTCGCGGGAACTGGTGACGGAGATCGCGGCAGGACTGCGCGCACGCACCCCCACAGACGAATTCGCCACCTGGGACGAACTGGAAGCGGCCCACCGCGAAAACGAAAACGCTGCGTGTCGCTCTGTCGGGCTGGTCATCGAAACCCGACCAGATCACATC
>CAZQIJ010000314.1:0-5621 GCA_964592955.1 uncultured Anaerolineaceae bacterium | reverse complement strand
TCACTTGTTAACGTAGCTGCTGGCCCACGCGGCCAACTTCGCGCATTCTACGCCTGCCAGACCCAGGTGTCAAGGTCAATTCTTGCTATTCAGCCCGATTTTGCTTAACTTTTCCAAAGTACCCTGATTTTCTTTGTGCATCAGCATTGGGAGGAAACAAATGTCTGCAACGCCTGCAACAGCGCCCGAAGGTTTCCGGTATTACACGCCGATGACCATTCGTTACGGTGACATGGATACCCTCGGACACGTGAACAACGCGAAATACATGACATATCTCGAACAGGCACGCGTCAGCTACTTTCACGACACGCAGCTTTGGGATGGAAGCGTTTCAGCAGTAGGGCTGATCGTTGCCCGTATCACCATTGATTTTAAACTGCCGCTGACCACGCGGGATGGAACTGTGGACATCTGGACGCGTGTGAGCCGGCTGGGGACCAAGAGTTTTGATATGGAACATCAGATTATCTGTCATCGGGGAGGTGAAGCGCTTATTGCTGCCACAGGGCTGATCGCTGTGGTTGTCTTTGACTATCAGGCCAACACATCAATCCCTATCCCCCATGACTGGCGCGCGCTGATGCTGAACTACGAACCTGCATTGCAGGCATAACCATAGGCTGAACGTAGGGTGGCATGTCTTCATGCCATCCACCTGGTATGCTAGAATGGCGGCTGCGAAGGTTCAGTACAGGTGTACCATGCGAAGTCTTCCAGGATGGGTTTTTATCCTCGGCACTGCCGGGTTTGTACTTCTTACGGCGCTGTGTTCTGTCGTGGCTTTTGTCAGCGCGCGCCAGTTCTCTGTTCAGTTCCACAGCATATTTGAACCGCAGGTGGAATTCGCCGTTACGGCGCGCACCCAACCTCCAAATACCCGTATTCCGACCACAGCGCCAGTTACCGCAACCACTCCGACTGTCACAGCAGCGCCGCGTGAGACGGGATCCCCCGAACCATTACCGCCCGCGGACACAACGGTAACGGCTGATCCGCTGGGTGGCATCGAAGCAATTACCGACCCCAGACGCATCACGATCCTGGTCATGGGCATTGACCAGCGCACTGCCGTCGATACTGATCGCGCCTACCGCACCGATACGATGATTCTGGTGAACATTGACCCGGTTGGAAAACGTGTGGGGATGTTGTGGCTGCCGCGTGACCTGTGGGTACCCATCCCAGGTTACCAGACTTCGCGCATTAACCAGGCCAACTACTTTGGTGACCTGGATGAACTGCCCGGCGGTGGCCCTGCACTGGCCGCGCGTAGTGTGGAAGGCGTCGTTGGCATTCCTGTGAATTACTATATTCGCGTGAATTTCGATGTATTCCTGCGGATTGTCGATCTGCTGGCCCCTAACGGCATTGAGGTTTGTCCAACCGAAGCCATCGACGATCCCAAATACCCCGACGCTGGGTATGGCACCCTCACCATCCATTTTGACCCTGGTTGCCAGCGCCTGAACGCGGAACGACTGCTGCAATATATGCGCACGCGCGCGACACTCGGTGGGGATTTTGACCGCGCACGTCGGCAGCAGGAGGTTCTGCTCTCTATGCAGCGCGAGTTCCTCAGCGTAGGCGGCATCACCAATTTCATCACACAGGCACCGGCAGTATGGGAGGAAGTCTCTGAAAACGTGGTAACAAATCTCGCGTTTGACCAGATTCTGCAGCTTGCCGTACTGGCCAGCCAGATCAATACCGAGGATATCACCACCGGGGCTATTGATAATGCCTATGTCGATATGGCCGTAACCAGCAGCAACGATCAGATCCTTATTCCACGCTACCACACTTTCGGCAGTCTGCTTGAACAGGTCTTTAACCCTCGCCCCAACCTGACGATTGCCGACCTGCGCGTGGAAGCAGATCGTGAAGATGCTGCCATCGTCGTTTTCAACAACACCACCATCAGCGGGCTGGCCGCGCAAACCCGCGACTGGCTGGCGAGCCGTCAGGTTACCGTACAGGAGATTGGCAGCATCGAAGTGCCCACAGGCACCGATACCGTGATTCGCGATTACACCGGTAATCCCTGGACAACGCGTTACCTGGCCGAACTGCTCGGACTGCCGGAGAATCGCATCGTCTCTGGCTCTGATGGCCTGACAAGTGCTGATATTATGATTGTCGTTGGGTCTGATCTTCAACCCCTGCTGAGCGGCACACCAACACCCTAAACCCAGCGCCCGTATTGTCGTCACAGTGCCCCAAACCGTGCGCCTGCGTTTGGGGTGCTCTCCCTGCTGCAAGGCTTGATGCAATCTTAAAGCATTGCCTATTGACAGGAGAATCGGAAAATCGGCATAATGCAGCGCAGTTCAATACACGATAAAGGTGTTGACGGAGACAGTTCACATTAATGAAACACCTCCAGGGAGTTGGGGTCGCAGACTGGAAGCCCCGACAGGTGGACAATGTGAAATTCACTCCCGAAGCGGATAGCAAGCGACATCCGCGCGCCGACAGGTGAACGTCAGAACCCCGCTTCTGGTCAAGTAGTCTGCTCCGCTGAACCCGGCGTTACAGGGTGCAATGAGTGGGTGGTGATCTGTGGATCGCTTCCAATCAGGGTGGTACCGCGAGAGGTGTCTGACCAGCGCTCTCGTCCCTGCTGCATAAGCATGCACGGGACGAGAGCGTTTTTTGTTGTTGGAGTGCGGTGGGTACGAGAGGATACGAAAGGGACAGTGCGTATGATCGAACAACTGAACGCTTTACAGGAAACAGCGCTGCAGGAACTGGCCAGCATCGCGGATGCCGAAGCGCTGCAGGCCTGGGAGTCAAAATACACCGGGCGCAAAGGCGAGCTGACGCTGCTGCTGCGCGGCATGGGGCAGTTGTCTGCCGAGGAGCGCCCGGTATTTGGCAAACAGGCCAATGAGGTCAAGAATGTGCTGGCTGCTGCCCATGCCCAGCGTGAGCAGCTCATCCTTGACCAGGAACTGGCGCGTGACCTGGAAGAAGGGCAGATTGACATTACGCTGCCCGGACGTCCGCACGATGCGGGTCACCTGCATCCTTCGACCCAAACCCTGCGCACCCTTTACGCCATCTGGGCCGAGATGGGCTTTCAGGTCTACCGGAGCCGGGATGTGGAAACCGACGACATGAACTTCACGCTGCTGAATTTCCCGCCGCATCACCCGGCGCGCGATATGCAGGACACGTTCTACACAACGCAGGACAATGTTATCCTGCGGACACACACTTCGGCAGGTCAGATCCGGGCGATGCGAGAGTTTGGGGATGCGGGGTCGAAGCCGATTCGTGTGGTGCTGCCTGGGATGTGCTACCGCTACGAGCAGATTACCGCGCGCAGCGAAGTGCAGTTCCACCAGATGGAAGGCATTGCCATTGGGCGCAACATTCGGATGAGTGATCTCAAGGGAACCCTGACTGAATTCGCGCGGCGAATGTTCAAGCCGGATGTGTCGGTGCGCTTCCGCGCTTCCTATTTCCCCTTCACTGAGCCGAGCATGGAAGTGGACGTGGAATGCTTTGTGTGTGGCGGTGTGGGCTGCAACATCTGTAAGTACAGCGGGTGGCTGGAAATCGCAGGCAGCGGCATGATCCACCCGGTGGTGCTGCGGAATGGCGGTTATGATCCCTCTGTATGGAGCGGTTTCGCGTTCGGGATGGGGCCGGAACGAATCACGATGCTGAAGCACAGCCTCAACGATATCCGCTATTTTTGGGGGAACGATCTGCGTTTCTTGCGCCAGTTCTAAACGCGGCTGCCCACAAAACCTGACATAACCTATCCGAAGAAAAACCGTTCACATGCAGAAGCGCGGATGACACCAGAGCGATTAGCGTGTTCCGGGTGTCACCGGGGAGTGAGGTTAACATGAAAGCCATTCGGGTTCTACTGGGGCTGCTGGGTACAGGCATCATTGCTTTCGCGCTTCGCGGCCCGTCTCTGGGTCTGGTCAGGTTCGAGGCGCTTCAGGGGACGCAGATCACCCTGCTGGTATTGGGAGGGCTGCTGCTGGCAGTTGCGCTGCTGGGAAAGCGCTTTCCCCAGCGACGCCTGGGGCAAGCGTACCAACAGGGCGCTGTGCTGCTGTTGAATACGCTGCTGTTCTTCGCGCTCCTGGAGCTGGCCATCATTATGTCGTTTAATATGCAGCTCATTGGCACAGGCAGCAGGGTAATCGGCGGTGTGAATGAACTCCCGGAATACCAGCGGGAACCCTGGGTGGCACAGCTTGGGCGCGATTACGCCGCCGTAGAGCGCCGATTAGCGTATAAGCCGTTCAGCCTGTGGCAGCGAGACGACTACCAGGGTGAGACGATCACCATCCTGGATGATGGCAGCCGCAGTGTACCCGGTTCTGCCTGCGACAGCGCAGAGGCTTACCGAATCTTCGTCTATGGGGGTTCGACCATCTGGGGTGTGGCAGTCCCGGACTGGGAAACCATCCCGGCACATATGCAGACGCTCCTGGGCGGTATTCGACCCACCTGCGTGGTCAATTTCGGGGAACTGGGCAACGTCTCTACCCAGAACATGATCCGGCTTATTCAGGAGCTTCAGGCAGGAAACGTGCCGGACATGGTCATTTTCTATGATGGGGTCAACGATGTCATCGCGTCCACACAAACCGGCATTGCAGGCGCGCATCGCAACTACACCGTCTTCAGTTCCGCCATGACCCAGGTCATACCGCCGCACCCGCTTATCCGCTGGATCAGTGAGTCTACCACGTTCAAGTTTCTTATGGGATTGCTGCCGCAGTCGCCCGCAGAAGAAATCGACTATGAGGCCCTGGCCCAGACAACGGCAGACTACTACCTGACCAACGTGAGGGTGATCACGGCGCTGGGTGAAACCTATGGGTTCGAAACGGTTTTCTTCTGGCAGCCGGTGCTGGTCGTTGAGCGTAAGCCGCGGACCCCTGCGGAGGAAGACATGGCTTCTGTCGTGGAGAACCCGCTGCTGGCTATGTACCGGGACACCTGGACCGCGATCAAGACGGCAGCCCCACAGACACCCAACCTCTACTATGTGGCAGATGCGCTGGACAGCCACGCTGAAACGCTCTATTTTGACCACCATCACCTGCTTCCGGCAGGCAATGCGTTGATAGCGTCCCGGATTGTGGATGCGATCAGACCGGCATTATCGCAGGATTAGGACGTGCAGGCCCGCTACTGGCCGCCCGGTAAGTTAACATCGCTGTCGCTGCTGGACGGGTGCGGTGCATTGCGGCAGTGGCTATTTGCAGCAGGCCAATTTTGAGGAAGATGATGTCACAGAAAGCAATGTCACGGGGGATCTTAGGGCTGATTGGTGTGGGCGTTCTGGCGCTGATGGTGTACGCGGTGGTTTATCGCTGGCCTGGGTTCGCGCTGTTCACTGCCAGCCAGCTCATGTTGACGATATGCGGCGTGCTGCTGCTGGCAATCGCGAGTCGCGGAGAGCGCTTCGATGCAGCACCGGTGATGAACCGGTATCGTACGGCGGGCGTAATTCTGCTGAACACGCTGCTGTTTGTGCTGCTGCTGGAAACCATGACATCGCTGGCCATCTTCATTCGCACCCAGGCTTCCAGCGGTTCAGGCACCAGGATCCCCTATGAAGCCTACTATCGGCAGCAGCCCTGGGG
>CAZQIJ010000313.1:0-5670 GCA_964592955.1 uncultured Anaerolineaceae bacterium | reverse complement strand
CAGGCCAGAGGACGCCATCCCGTCCGCGTGCCGCGCGGATCTGCTGGCGGTGGCTTTTGGCACGGGGGTTAGGCGCACTGCGCAGCACTTGTGGGCAATGCCCAGCTCCAGGGTGAGGGGGCAAAGTTACCTGAGGTGTTACCGTCAACCGGCACATCAACAGGGGTGACGTACTACTGCTTCACGGGGGAAAGCAGCGCTGTGGGCTGGTTGGGGCGCTATCCCCAGGTTTCGACAAGCGGCGCGAGCCGATCCAGCACGTTATAGATGATGGGGCACAGTGCGGCACCGGCCAGCGTATCCGCCAGCGTCCAGCGGAAATCTGGCGTGAAGACCGGGTACAGGCGGCAGGATTCCGGGCGGTGGGCATACACCGAGCACAGCGTCCCGTTCAGAAACGGGCACGGACGCTGGCGAAATACGCCCCACTCCTCTGCCTCTGGCGCGGGCTGAACGTGATCTTGCAGGATCGATTCCAGGGGCACATGAATGCCCGCCGCCAGCCGTTCGGCATCCGGCGGCGTCAGGTAAACGTGCAGCGCGCGGCAGCAGTGGGCGCAGCGCGTACAGTCGATGGCGGCGATGACCGGCGCGGCGATCGACTCCGCCAGCGCATCGATCTCGGCATCGGTGAACTGCGTGGTGTCTTCGATCATGTAGCGCATGACCTCGAATGCGTCGCGCCTGGCCTCGGCAAGAAGCCGGATGGTGTCGAGATCGGTGACCAGCTCATTCATGGACGGTCACCGGCTGTGTGCCGTGCTGCGTGCCAACCGGGTGCTGCTGGCGCTGGCGCTGCAGAAGCAGCATCCCGGCGCGCCCAACAGCCGCATTCGCGGCCAGTTTCGCCTGGCGCGGCAGCGATACGCCGCCCCGTGTGCGTGCGCGGTGCAGCGCCACCTCGCTCACCATCCAGCGGGTGGCAAAACTGTAGAAACGCCGCGAATAGCGCCCCGCCACCGTCAGGTCGCGGTCGCTGCGGTCTGCCCAGGCTTTATCGCTGACGATGCGCTGCTCCACCTGGGCATAGTAGGACGTGCCCTTGATGGGATAGGCGACAGTCGTCAGGAAAACATCCGGGTTGGCGCGTTTGAGGTGCCGCACCGTGTCTTCGATGTCGCGCAGCGTTTCGCCCTCGTAGCCCAGCATGATGAACATCCCGGCCTCAATGCCATAGCGCTGAAGCAGATGCGTCTTGGCCTGCACATCATCCACCTGCACCTTGCGATCCATCGCGTCCAGCACGGACTGCGACCCGCTTTCCGAACCGTTCCACAGGCGATAACAGCCCATCTCGGCCAGGGTTTGCACCACCTGCGCGTTAAGCCGGTCGGCGCGGCTGATGCACTCGAACGGGATGCGCACCCCACGCGCCTTCAGCGCATCGGCATAGGCAAAGAACCAGCGATGGTTGATGGTGAACACATCATCGGCATACCACAGCATATCGGGGTTATAGCGCTCTTTGATCCAGAGCACCTCGTCGGCAGCGTCGTCTGGCGTGCGGCGGCGGTGGGTGGTGCCAAACACACCATGACTGCACCAGCGGCAGGTATAGGGGCAGCCGCGCGCCTGTATGACAGAGACCGAGCTTTTGCCGTGATGCGTCTTCCAGACCTGCATATAGGCCGGGAGGTCGATGGCTTCGCGGTCTGGCCAGGGCATGGCGCTTAAGTCCGCAATCTGGGGGCGCGGCGCAGTGTGTATCACCTGCCCGCCATCATCCAGGAAGGCAATGCCGCCGATTTCCGCCAGGCCCGTGCGCCCATACTGCGCCAGATGCGGCAGCAGCGCTTCCAGCGTCAGTTCGCCCTCGCCGATCACGATGATATCTGCGCCATGCTCCAGGTATTCGCGCGCATAATAGGCCGGTTCCGGCCCGCCGAGCACAACCACCGCCCCGGACTGCTGGGCAAGCGCCGCCATCTTCAGCACATTGAACTTGGTCATCAGGTTGGTATACAGGCCCACCACTGCCGGGCGTTCGGTGGCCAGGGTGTGCCTGAAGGCTTCCAGCGTGCTGAAGGTCGAATCGTAAACGCCGACCGCGAACCCCCTGGACTTGAGGTACGCGGACAAATAGAGAATCCCCAGCGGGGGATACGGTTTCATAATCGCTGATTCGTGCGGATCGCTGTAGAGGAAATAGCCGTGCGCCAGCAGAATATCCATAGTGTTTCGGTGCTCCATAGGCTAAACACACACTGGCGCTGTGGACGCCTGCGGTGTCACTCACGCTGCCCCATTGTGCCTGAAAGCGATCTGCAAATCAACGCGGGCTGCGCGCGGCCAGCCCTTCTGCCAGCGCATAGCCGGCCAGGCCCGTACCGGGGAAAGCCAGCGCAAAAGCCGCCAGGGTATAGTTCCACTGCGGCTCAAAGTAGTAGTACAACGGGGCACCAGAAGACAGAATATACCCGCCCAGCAGCAGCACCGCCACAGGCATCACGGCGCGCAGCTCCGCAGCCATCAACCGGTTCCAGCCCCAAACACCGCTCACCAGCACCAGCAGCAGGCCGCCAACCTGGAAGATGACATTTGGAACGGTAAACAGCAGCGTACACACCACCGCCGTCACCACGCCAGCCAAAAACAACCCCGCCAAACCCGCCACCAGGCGGCGTGTATCTGGCGAAGCTGCTTCCAGATGCTTCTTTTCTGGCAGCACCCCGGCCAGACGCCATTCGTCGCGGTGAAGCGCATCAAGCCACATCAGCCACTTTTCGCGGGCCTCTGGCTCGATATCGCCGGTCAGCAGAATTTCGCGCGCGTCCCGGTAGCGTTCTTCATCAACAGCCTGGTGAAATTCTTGCAGCGCATTTGGCATCATACCCGGATCTGCGACATCTCCATTGCTTTCACGATCTGATCAAGATGATTGATGTCGTGCAGCGCGGCGTTAATGGCAATATCCTGCACCGTGCTTTCGCCGCTGCCGATGATGCCGGTGCGCTGCCACTGGTCTGCCGTCAGCCCAACCAGATAGCCGATAAACTGCTTGCGCTGCTGAAGGTAATCTTCCAGCGCTTCGCGCAGGCTGGCGCTGGTGTAATCGTGGATGCGAATCAGTTCATCGTTGGAAAGGGGGGCTGGAATTTCGGGAACATCCTGTTCAACCATCCAGCGCACCCGCTCCGCATAGATGCCTTCGTAATCGCGCATGTGGCACACAATGAACACCACACTCCAACCATCCGGCCCATCCGTCGCCTGTTCTGCGTCCCGCTGGCTTAGGCCGCGCAGCAGAACGTCGAGCAGAGGCGGGGTTTTACGCAGGGAACGCAGTGCTTTTTCCGGTGTCAGAACGGACATGGTAGGGAAATCCTCTTAACGGACATGATGACAATCCTACCATTATAGCCTGTCTTGCGGCAGCGCGGTGGATTCTAACGGAACACGCGCAGTTTTTTTACATTTGTTAGTTTTCAAAGCCTATCTGCACGCATTTCCAACAACCTTGAAACCCTTCCCCGCAAAAACGGGTCTAAAGTAGTAGTGACAGGCAGCACACCCAACAGGACAGAAGTTATGCGTGCCAAACACCTTTTCCACCTGCTGGCGGGGATCCTCCTGCTGACGCTTTCGGCGGTTACCAGCCACGCCCAACCCACCGTCTACCGGATCATGCCGCTGGGCGATTCGATCACCCAGGCGGATATCTATCACAACAGCTATCGCCGCCCGCTGTGGCGGCTGCTGAACGCCGCGAATTTCGCTGTGGATTTTGTGGGCAGCCAAACAGAGCACTATGTGCCGCGCGCCAGCAACGCCCCCAACCCGGACTTTGACCTGGACCACGAAGGCCATGCCGGTTGGCGCGCAGACCAGCTTGAGGCGCAGGTTGCGGCCTGGGCCGCGCAGATGCTGCCGGATGTTGTGCTGCTGCATGTCGGCACCAATGACCTCATGGCGCAGCAGACCGCAGACAGCACCCGCGACGAGCTGGCCGCCATCATCGGCAAACTGCGCGCCGCAAACCCCAGCGTGATCGTGCTGCTGGCGCAGATCATCCCCCACAACATCCCGCCAGAGATGGGCATCGCGCCGGTGGACGCGCTGAACGCCCGCATCGCCGAACTGGCAGTTGCCCTGCACACGCCGCAGTCGCCCGTGATCGTGGTCGATATGGCCACCGGTTTCGACGCCACCACCATGCTCGACCCGGATCGCATTCACCCATCGCTGACCGGCGAGCGGCTGATGGCCCTGCGCTGGTACGACGCCCTGCGCCGCGTGCTGCCCAATGGCGACGGCAGCTTTGAACTGCTTAGCAACGGCAGCTTTGAGGTTAAGGCAGACGGCTGGACGCTGAGTGTGAACACGGGGGATAAGGTGCGGTGTGCAGACGGCTATACCGGCCATTTCACCCCCAGTTGCGCCTTCCGGTTTCGCGGCGAAACCGGTGAATATGCCACCCTCTCGCAAACCATCTACCCCCACACCGCAGATACCCTCACCGTGCGCGGGATGCTGAGGACGACGGCAGACCCGCCGGATGGCGTGGTGCGGCTGAAGATCCGCTATGCCGACGGCGCAAAGGCCAGGGTGACGGTGCCGCTTAGCGCAAGCCCGGACTATGCGCCGTTTGCGTCCACAGCCTACACCGTCGATCGTCCGGTGCTTTCCGCCACCCTGATCGTCATCCACCGCAGCACGGGCGGCTTTGTCTACCTGGATGATCTGAGCGTGACGGCGCAGCGCGCCATGCCCTGACGCCAGCGCATCAGCGAAAGATCAGCGTGAAAACGAAATCTGGCGTGTTTGTTACCGCCGCAGGCAGGTCGCGCCAGAAGTAGACCGGAAGCTCGGCGGGCAGGCCGGTCACCTCATAGCTGCTGATGGGCGGCGTGGCAGGACTCATATTGTTGCACCCGCCGGGATAGCCGCAGCTCCCGCCCTGGTGGATGAACTGCGGGTTGCGGTAGGCAGCGGTGGCGGGTTCATCCTGCGTGATGTGGGTGGCCTGGCTCACAGGCGCATACACATAGCTGAGGTTGAAATCGACCGCGTTATAGGCGATGAGGTCGAACGCGATGCGCGAGAACTGCATAGGAACGTCCAGAAAATCGCTCACCGTCCGGGTACAGGCCGTAAGATCATAGACGGCTTCGCCGTGACGCTCGCGGGGCGTCCAGGTGAGCGATGCAGGCAGGCAGTCTGTAGGGACGCGCTCGCGGTCAGCGTCTGCGATGCTGGCATCGGCCCAGGCCCATTCGGCACCGTCCGGTTTCGTCAGCCGCAGCCAATAGGTATTCGGCGCAGCCAGCAGGTAGGGGTTCAGCACAAAGCGCGATTCTTCGGAATCGCCGACAATGCTGCCTTCTCCCCGGTCATAGAAGAACTGGCCGATTAATCCCCACCAGGGCAAACCGCTCTCCACCTGGCGGAAGACCTGATCCGACGGGGTGTATTCCGCACCAAGCAGCATCGGATAGCGCATGACGGCTTGCGTTCGCAGCGCCATGATTTGTTCTCGCGGGAGAAAATCAAACTCGGCTGGCGCTGCGATTTCGAGCGTGAGGGTGCCCTCCGCGCCATTCTCACCTAACGCGAGGGCGTTGCTGTTGGCGCGGGGCTGCAAACTGTACCAGAATGCCAACAGGCCAACGATCAGACCGATCAGCACGACGATTATCAGGCGGGCGATTCTCTGGCGGCGCATCGTGGGGG
>CAZQIJ010000312.1:0-5683 GCA_964592955.1 uncultured Anaerolineaceae bacterium | reverse complement strand
CTTCCCTGCGACAGTTCCAGGGCGGGAACAGGTCACCGTGATCAACCGTGAACTCTATGCGTTCTACCCGGATGGTATGGGGCGCTCGAAACTGGATACCGCCTTTATTGAACGCAGACTCAACACGACCGGCACAGGCCGCAACTGGAACACGATTCTCAAGCTGGTACAGCTCGCAGACAGCATCGGTGGTTAGAATCCTGCGGGAGTCCCTGGGCAAGCCTGTACGCCCGCAGGATGTGGCCACATGCTCAGGCAGACTCGCGCATTCTCAGCATATAACCATCTTCCAGGCCGGGTTCAAGCGGCGTCGCGGGAACATGGGTCGGTGGTGTGCCAATAACCCGGTACTGAATGCCCTCGCGCAGTTGCAATGTGGAGACAACGGTCATCCCTTCGGGATAATCTCCCGCGGTGGTCACTGACCACACTTTGCCGCGCGCCTGTTCGATGAGCTGGGCCGGTGTTCCGCGGAACAGCACACCCCCCTTATTGATAATGGCCAGATCGTTGCAACTGTGGCCGATGTCTTCGATCACATGGGTCGAGAGCAGCACCGTGCAGCGCTGCGAAAGATCACTCAGCAGGTTGCGAATGCGCACGCGTTCTTCCGGGTCAAGCCCAACCGTCGGTTCATCGACGATCAGCAGGCGCGGATTGCCGAGCATGGTCTGTGCGATGCCCACCCGGCGTTTCATGCCGCCGCTGTATGTTTTCAGCCTGCGGTTGCCCACGTCACCCAGGCGCACCAGTTCCAGCAGTTCTTCGACCTGTGCCTGGCGTGCGCGCCGGTCTGTGATCCCTTTCAGAATGCCCATGTAATCCAGAAACTCGCGGCCCGTCATTTCGGGATACAGCCCCAGTTCCTGCGGCAGATACCCCAGCGACGCCTTGACGATCTGCTTGCCGTGTGGGGTGTTGATGTCCTGCCCATCAACCATAACGCTGCCGCCGCTGGCACGCAGCAGGCCAGACAGGATGCGCATCAGCGTGGTTTTGCCTGCGCCGTTTGGCCCCAGCAGACCAAACATGCCGGTACCGATATCGAGGGTAACGCCGCGCAGCGCGGTCACCCCGCCATTGTAGGTCTTGGTAACGTTCTGCATCACAATCATGTGTGAATCCCTTTCTGTATCGTTGTGATTACGCCTGGCGTGCGCGCCACAGGCCATAGACTGCGAATGAGATAATGACCATCTGCACCAGGCCGCCAACGGCCACCGTAAGCAGTTCGATGTTGGTTAACCCAAACGGCGGCGTGACCAACGGAAAACTGAACAGCGCTTCCATGGGCGTGAAGGAATAATGCATCAGGACATCCAGCCATCCCGGCACCACAAACGCGATGACAGGCTGGATCGAAAGCGGCGACGCGGACAACAGGAATGGGGGCAGCAGCAGATAACCGATCACGGCCAGCACCGCACGGCGGCGGCTGGGCTGCGTGGCACCCACCAGCACAGCACTCCCGCTGCTAAACAGCAGCGCAGGCAGCGCGCCAGAAACCAGCATGTCCAGGATCGGCAGCGGGTTCAGCATGCCAACGCGCAGCACCCACAGCCCAAGCAGCACCATAACAGCAGCGCCGACACTGAACAGAGATGCCAGCCATACCCCGCCGACCTTCCCCGCCAGGTATACCCAGCGCGGCACCGGCAGGCTGCCCAGAAGATCATCCACATGCTGCTGGCGATCAATCGGGACTGTGTCTGAAACCAGCACCGGCACGATAAAAATCAGGGTGACCATCAGGAAAGTGCTGCTTAACCCGGTTAGTGCCAGGCCAGACATCATCGCCGCCTGATCCGATGACAACGACTCTGGTGAAGGCAGCGAAGGCACCAGGGTGTTTAGATTACCGCCGACAGACAGCACCAGGGCGGCAGACCCCAGCACCATGGTGAGCGTGATGACCTTGAACGCACGCCGCCGCCAGTGCATCCTGAATTCATACAGCGCCATTCCCACGATCTGAGCCAACGGTTGAACGTGAACCGCAGCCGGGGTCAGCTTGAGGTTGGTGCGCAGGGGGGCAGGCTTGTCTGCCCCCGTGCCTGCACGACGGCGGCGGTTCGTTACCGCCATCAGCACGGATTCCTCGCTGCGCACCTCACGTATCGCCAGCATGGACAGCAGGATCCCGGCACCCAGCACAATCACCCGGTTCAACACATAGTCAGGGCTGTCTGCCACCGTCAGGTTGATGTGAAACATCCACAGCACAGACTGCACGACATTCAGCGGAAACCTGGCCTGGATAGCACCGGGCAGGAAAGCATCCCCGAAAAAGGCAAAGATCCCCCACACCAGCCCCGTAAACACCACGCCGAAAAGCACCACCCGCAGGCGCACCGTCAGCAGCAGACCCATACCGCCTAAGAAGATGGCGGACGGAATCCAACCAAGCAGCACAACGACAGGATCCGTCGTCCGGTTGTCAAACAGCAGTATCCCTGCCAGCGCCACCCCCACATTAACCAGCAGCACCGCGCCAAACCGTTCAAGGATGAGCATCGATGCCGGTCGCGGCGCGGCAAGCTGGATTTCCAGCGCTGGCTCGTCGTCTGGCGCGAAGACCATCGCCGCTTGAAGGCCCGTTATGAGTGGCACGACGAACGCCACCACCCCCAGCGCGTTGTTCACGGCAAATGCGGTGTTGGCGATGAAGAGCATAGCCAGCAAACTGAAGACTGGCATCATCCAGCCGACGCGGCGCAGCGAAGCCCGTAACGCGATGGGTTGGCGCGCCAGCATCGTCACCGTCCAAACGGTGGCCACAAGTGTTACCACAGTGAACAGTGCGCTGGCTGCCCAGGCCAGAGGGCGCGTTACCTGGTAGGACAGCGTGAAGGACGGTGCCGCCACCGCCGCCGCACATGCGGTATCTGCGTTGGCTGTGGTCAGGTCACTGAGGAAGGTACGGAACAGCGTTTGAGCGCACCCGCTGCCGAACACCCCCACATGGCCGGTGTGGGCGAACGTCAGGACAGTGCTGTGGGATAACCCCTGTGCGGTCTGTTGTGCCCAGCTCACGGGCGTCAGCGGGTCATACTGGCCCCCCACGACCAGCACCGGCACCTCGCTGATGACCGGGGCGAGCAGTTCGTCAGCCGCCGCGCCCCACTGCTCGCATAATCGGTATCCGTTGCTGCCATAGAACGGCGGCAGTGTGCCACGAAACGCGGGATGTGCCTGCGCTGCCCCTGCCTCCACCGCTTGTGGCGTGGTGGCACCGGCATATGCGCAGATGACCGACAGGGCTTCTAACCCCGGCAGCCGCTCAAGCGGTGTTTGCGCGTTCAACTGCTCCAGGCCACTACGCAGGGCGGCATAATCGCCGCGCGCCATGGTATCGACAAACGCCGGCACCTCTGAGAATGCCCCGCTGGCGAGCTTCATCATCACATCACCGGCGAAGTGTTCTCCACTGTAACGCAGTCGGCCAATTTCGGCGGGCTGCGCCTGCAGGTGTGCATAGGTAGCGATGTAGGTATCGCGCAGGTTGGGGTAGGCTGCGCCGCAAACAATATCCTCCGCACAGGTTTGGGCGAGGGCGTTAAACGCAGCCTCGAACCCTGGCGCAAAGTCCGTAAACTGCCTGACCTCCGGGGGCAGTGTGGAATCCAGGATGGCGCTGCGCACGCGCGCCGGGTGATCGCGCAGGACGGTGAGCACGATCTGCGTGCCATAGGATGCGCCGTAGAGGTTAAACTGCTCGTAGCCGTATGCGGTGTGCAGCGCTTCCATCAGGGCGGCCACATCGGCAGCGTTGGCAGAGGTGGTGAAGTGCTGCGGGTTGATCCCCTGGGACGCAAACGCCTCATGGCACTCGGCGAGCCGCGCGGCGAATTCCGGGGTGAAGAAATCCCCCTGGATGTATTCGACAGCGTCAGCATAGGGCGTGCAGCGCAGGCGCGGCTGCGACATCCCGCCGCCGCGCTGGTCGTAGATGATGATGTCTCGCGTTTCCAGCAGCCCGGCAAAGCGCGTAAGCATCACCGGCAGCATTTGTATGGCAGGCGCAAACGGCCCGCCTTCGATGTAGATCAGTGGATCGGCGCTTTTGTTTGGGTGAACGCTTTGCAGGATCACGACGGGCAGCACAACCGGGGTCAGGCTGGCGTCGCCCCCTTCAGGATCCTGCGGCACGCTTACCGTCCCGCACAGCGAACGCGCCGCCAGCGTGAATGGGCAATCCACCTGCTGGAATACCGGCGTGGTGAGCGAAGGTTCAGGCTGTGCCTGAACGGATGTGATTGCTGCCAGCAGGCAGAGCAGCGCGAACAGCGCGCCAGCCCGCCGCATCACTTTGGTTACTGCCATGTTTCGCTTCCTTTTCTCTCGATGATGCCCACTGCCCATAACCCTACCGCAACCATCAGCGCCGCTGCTGCAAAGATCAGCGGACGGTTGAACGGTTCCGCCAGGCCGGGCATCGCTAACAACGTCCACAGGATAGAACCGCCCTCGCCGTAATACAGAATCACATGCACCACCCACAGAAACAGGCTGAAGCTCATCGATGCCAGCGAGTTGACCAGCAGCACGCTCAGCATAAACGCCAGCGCGCACAGAAACGACATCGGTGCCAGCCACGAGAACACCAGCGGCATCAGGCTCAGTTGTGAATCCACCAGTGCCAGCACCCCACTGCCGCACAGCCCCAGCGCCAGGTTAAAGCCGAAGATCAGCGTAAGGCGGGCCAGCAGCAGCACCCGTGCCGAGGCGCGTGTCGTTTCCTCAATCTCGAGCATCTGCACAATGTTTTCATCGTAGAGCAGCGCCACCCCTGCCGCCGCCACCAGCGGTGCCAGCGCGCTGAAGAGCAGCATCTCGGCACGCGGCATCGTCAGTGTAACGGCCAGGCCTATAAGCAGTGCCACTGCCGAAGACAGCCAGATGTCAGCTTGAATGACACGGGTCTGGCTGAGCAGCAGCGCCAGCGGGTACCACTCTGCCAGGCGCTGCCGCCGCGATTTCCGCTGTGGAAGTTCACTTAGCAGCAGCGCCTGGATCTGTGCACGGTGCAGACTGCGCGCCTCTGCCTGCGGCAGGTGCCGCAGAAACCGTGCGGTTTCTGCCAGCATCTCAGCATCTTCGGGGGGTTCACCGCCCTCCATCAGGCGTTGTTTGAGCTGCGTCTCGTCCATTCCTCTGTCCTCTCTGGTTCCGGCAGCGCAGTCTGCATCGCCTCACGTAAGCGGCGCAGCCCCAGCGACAGCCGTGATTTCACTGTTCCGACCGGAATGCGCAGGACCTCTGCGATCTCTTTCTGCTGCATCTCTTCGTAGTAGAACAGAATCACGACTTCGCGCTGGTGTTCCGGCAGCATCTGCAGTGCGGCGAAGACCTGCTGCGCCATCTGGGCGTCAGCAAGGGTGTCTTCCATCGGATCAGCGCGGTCTGCAAAGTCTGTGTCTTCGGCAGCGTTCTCCGTGTAGCGGGTATCTGCCTTTCCATGATGGTTGCGCGCAATGTTGGTGGCGATTGTGTAAAGCCACGTTCTGAAGGGACGCGATGGCTGGTAGAGCGGGATGCCGCGCATCAACCGCAGCAGGGTTTCCTGCACCATGTCTTCGGCCAACTGCTGGTTTCCGCCGCTCAACCGGTAGAGATAGTTCAGCAGCGGTTGGTAGTAGCGTTCTACCAACACGGTCAGATCATCCTTTCTGCCTTGCTGTAC
>CAZQIJ010000311.1:0-5690 GCA_964592955.1 uncultured Anaerolineaceae bacterium | reverse complement strand
GGCAGCGCAGCCTGGCAAGCGTTTTTTGGCCGCGTCAGCGGCTAAGCGTAATTGGGGTAAGCAGCCTGAGCAGTTACCGACCCTTTCAGCGAACAAAGCCCCCGGCACCCTGGCGGGGGAGGTCGATAGCGTGAAGGGCTGCGGCGACCGGCAGTTGACGAACGCGCCCAGACGGGGTAGCGTGGAGGGCACCTGGAGGGCATTTGGAAACAGAACACGGAGTAACCACTTATGCGTTTCGTACTTTTACTTGGGGTGATGCTGGTGCTGGCGGCCTGCGGCGGCACGCCGGAAGTGGCCGACGATCAGGCCACACTGGGCGCGGCATCTGCGCAGATGGGCAGCCTGCTGCAGGGCACGCAGGACGGCAGGCAGGCTGTGGCCTATAATTTTGTGGCGTTTGGCGGCGATGGCGCGAACTTCAACGTCGATTCGGTTGATGTGGAGCGGATGGGGGACTCGGTTCGGATGCTGTTCCTCAACAGCGCCACCACGCAGGGCGCGACCTTCACCTTCCCGGCGCAGACCGGCGCGCTGACCCCCGGCGCGGAGGGCGGCGTAAGCGTCATCGCGCTGGCGGCGGCACCCGGCACCGCCACGCCAGATACGCTGTTCAGCCAGGCTCCGGCAGGCACGTTTACGATTACGGCGCTGGATGCAAACCGCATCAGCGGGGAGTTCAGCGTCACGGTGCAGAATGCCGCCGGGCAAACGCTGACGCTTAACGGCGTCTTCACGAATCTTCCGGTGGAGGCGATGGCCGTCCAGGACAACTAGTAGTTCACCAAACCAATTTTGTCGGCCCGTCATGGGTGTGAACCGTTGGATATCAACCGTCAAATCAACATTGGTGGACTACTAGTGGGTCAATTGGCGTGAGCGTCGCCCTATGTTGAGCGTATACAATGGCGATGCGCTGCGTAAGCGACCCACCAGGCTGTTCCAGGAAAATGATCAATCCCTGGTAGGGGCGGGGCAATGTTCCCGCCCAAAGCGGTGGCTGGTTTTTTTGTCTCCAAGGGCCATACGCCAGCCGGAACCCGCACGGCTGGTGTGTGGGGGCTGCGATTTTGTTAACGAAGGAGTCACGCATGGAACCGTTTCAGGCATTTAGCGGGCGCGTGGTCGCGCTGCCCATCAACGATATCGACACAGACCAGATTATCCCGGCGCGTTACCTGAAGGTAACGGATAAACACGGGCTGGGCGCGGCGTGCTTTGCAGACTGGCGTTATGACGCCGACGGCACACCGAAGCCGGATTTTGTGCTCAACAGGCCGGAACATGCTGGCGCGCAGGTGCTCATCGGCGGGCACAATTTTGGCTGCGGCAGCTCGCGCGAGCATGCGCCCTGGGCGCTGGTGGGTGCGGGGTTCAGGGCGGTCGTCAGCACGGCATTTGCCGATATCTTCCGCAGCAACGCGCTTAAGAACGGCCTGCTGCCGCTGGAGGTGGACGAAGAAACCCATCGTCAGCTCATCAGCCTGGCGCAGGAAGACGCATCCACCGCGCTGCACATCGACCTGGCCGCGCAGACGCTGACGCTGCCGGATGGCCGCGCCGTGACGTTTCCGATTGACGGGTTCAGCAAGCACTGCCTACTGAACGGCGTCGATCAGCTCGGCTTTCTGCTGAGCCTCGAAGGGCAGATCGCGGCCTATGAGGCGGCGACACCGGCAAGGGTGGGGACAACATGGTTGTAGGGGGTGCGATAGTGCTGCTGCTGCTTTTGCTGGGTGTCACGCTGGTTTTGCCGCCGCCGCTGCGTCCGTTGTGGCTGACGCTGCTGGTGACGCTGCTGCGCGCATAACTTGCACGTGCTGCGCCGTGCATATGCGCTGCGCCGTGCATATGCGCTGAGGTGAAGCTCAGGCTGGTTCTGTTGCGCTTTCTTGTTCCCCTCATCCCCCCTGCCCCCTTCTCCCACTGAGGGGAGAAGGGGGATGAACGGCGAGCCAGAAAGTCCTCTTTCCTCTCTCCGCTGCGTGGGAGAAGGGATTTAGGGGTGAGGGGACAACAATACCTGAGCAGTTACGCACAGCCTTACAGGGCGCGCCGCGCCGCCGCGATCTGCTGGCGCACCGCGCCCGTGCCGCCGGATGTGCTGCGCGCGGCCACCGACGCGCCAAAATCGAACACCGCCGCCACATCGTCTGCAAACAGTTCGGAATAGCGGCGCAGGGTGGCCAGGTCGGTAAAGTCTTCCCCCGCTGCCACCATCCGCCCCACCACATGATGCGCCTGCCGGAACGGCATCCCCTGGCGGACGAGGTACTCGGCGAGGTCGGTGGCCAGCATCTCGATCATGAGCGCGGCGCGCATGCGTTCCGGGTTCAGGCGCAGCGTGGCGATGATGCCGGTGACGACGGGCAGGATCTGCGCCAGGGTATCGAACGAATCGAACAGGGCTTGTTTGTCTTCTTGCAGGTCTTTGTTGTAGCTGCTGGGCAGCCCTTTCAGCGTGGTCAGCAGCGCGGTGAGGTTGCCCACCAGCCGCCCGGATTTTCCGCGCGCCAGTTCCATAGGGTCGGCATTGCGCTTCTGGGGCATGAGGCTGGACCCGGTGCTGTAGCGATCCGCCAGCGTGATGAACCCGAAGGCCGGGCTGCTGTAGAGGATGAAATCCTCGGCCAGGCGGCTGAGGTGGACGCCCACCAGCGCCAGGGCAAACAGCGCCTCTGCCGCGAAGTCGCGGTCGCTTACGGCGTCCAGCGAATTGGGGCTGTGGGTGTGAAAGCCAAGGGCAGCCGCCAGCGCCGCGCGGTCGATGTGCAGCGGGGTTCCGGCCAGCGCGCCGGATCCCAGCGGCAGCACACCGGCCCGCCGCCGCGCATCCGCCAGGCGTTCGCGGTCGCGCGCCAGCATCCAGAAGAAGCTTAGCAGCCAGTGCCCGGCTGTGATGGGCTGCGCGGGCTGCATGTGGGTGTAGCCCGGCATGACGGTTTCCGCGTGCGGTTCGGCGGCGTCTACCAGCGCAGTCATTAATGCCGCCAACTGTGCGTCCAGCGCGCTGATGGCGTCCATCACCCACAGGCGCAGGTCGGTGGCCACCTGATCGTTACGGCTGCGCCCGGTGTGCAGCTTTTCGCCCACCGCGCCCACCAGCGCCACCAGCCGCAGCTCAACGGCGGTGTGAATGTCTTCGGCGTCCGGCATTTCGCCGCGCTCGAACGCTGCCAGGGTCTGCCGCAGCCCGTCCTGCACGCGCGCGCATTCATCCTCCGTGAGGATCCCCGCGCCCACCAGCGCCGCCGCATAGGCGATGCTCCCGGCGATATCCTGGCGGACCATGCGCCGGTCATAGGGCAGGCTGTCGTTAAGCGCGCGCAGATGGGCATCCGTCGGCTCGGTAAATCGTCCTCCCCACATTTCTCATGCTCCTTGTGTCGTTATGACGATATCTGCCCACGCTGGGCGTACCGGTGTGTTGGCCCATCATCAATCCGCTGGTGGGGGCGGGTCAGCATCCCTGCGGGCCCAACGTGGCGGCTGCACCAGCCTGCGGGCCGTGCGTAGGCCTTACGCTCGCAGCGGGAAGCTGGCGCGCCGCAGCACCGTGCAGCCCATCGGCACCAGCACGAAATCATCCGCCACCAGCAGCATGGATGTAGCGTACCAGTTGCGTTCTACCCCGGCAGGCTGTTCGAACGTCAGGCCGTAATCCGGTTGGGTGGGGTCCAGGAACACCATGCGGTAGGCATCCTGGATGCGCTGCGGGGTGAATTCGAGATCTGCCAGCGGCGACCCGTCGTAGACCCTGAGCGTGGACGCAGACGCGGCAATGGGCAGCACATAATGCAGCGGGCCGCGCATCACGGCACCGGTGCCGTCTGGATAGGGCACAACGCGCACGCGCGCGCCGAATGTCACGTCCACGGTGTCGCCCTCAGCCCATACGCGATCCAGCGCCAGCAGCCCCGGCCCAGCCGAAACCGGCTGCGTCGCGCTGCCGTTCACGGTCACATGCGCGCCCTCTGCCCACTGGGGCTGGCGCACACACAGGCGAAAGGCGACGGGCTGCGCGGGCTGAACGGTGAAGCGCAGCGTCTCTCCAAACGGATAATCGGTCGCCTGTGTGATGCGCACGCGGACGCCAGCGATGTCTGTGGTCAGCTCGCACGCGCCGAAGAGCAGCGCCGCCACCCCCGGCTGATCGCCCAGGCGCATCCACTGCGCGCTGATATACTGGGGCAGCAGCCGCCCCGAATTCGGGTTGCAGCAGCACGCCACATCCTCGTGGGTGGGCGAAAACTTAAAGCGCCCTGCCGTGTCGTTGACGTGGGAGTAGCTGTCTGGCCGGGAGGCGCGCGCATCCAGCCGGGTGTCTTGCGAGAGATACGCCAGTGCGCTGCCATCTGGCAGGCGTGCGCCCTGCGCCGCGTTGAAAGCCAGCCGTTCGATGAGGTCTGCATCTGTGGCAGCAAAGGCCAGCGTTTGCGTAAGGCTGGTGAGATATTCGGTGGTGGTACAGTATTCGTAGCCTGCTTCGGGCAGCGGCATGCCGTGCAGCCCTTCATCGCCCAGCAGCGCGCCGCTGGGCAGGGTGAAGTAGGCAAATTTGCGGCGCGCCGCCGCCAGCGCATCGCGCAGATCATCGCGCCCGGTAACCGCCCAGGCCCGCACACGGAGATGCTCGGCAGTATGCGGGGCATGGCCGCAGAGCGCGCGCTGAGGGTCTGCCAGGCTGCGCGCAGACAGGTCATCGTTGGCGAAGGGCAGCGGCAGGGCGGAGAAGTCGTCATACAGCCACACGCCAAAATCGCGGTAGGCTGTGTCTCCGGTGATGTCGTAGAGCCACGCCATGACATCGACATAACACAGGCCATGCGTCACGCCGATGATGTGCGCCAGCGGGTGCGATGTGCGAAAGTAGGAGCGCCCCGGCCCATAGTGGGCCATCGTCAGGCGCGCGGCGCGTTCCACCGCCTGCAGGATGTGGTCTGCGCCGGTGAAGGCATGATACGTGAGCAGCGCCAGCAGCGCGCGGCCCTGCGCCCACAGTTCGCCGTTTTCGCTGTCCCCGTGCGCATAGCGTGCCTGGGGCGAATAGATGCCCAGGTAACCATCGGCGTCCTGCGTCGCCAGCAGATCGTGCAGCAGCGCTTCTGCCCGCGCTGTGTGTTGGGGATGGTTGGTGAGGAAGGCCATCCATGTGTAGCCCCACAGCCAGTTGCCGCGCGTTTCTGCGTTCCACCAGGCGCGCTGCTCCTCAGAGGTCTCTATGCGCTGCCTGAACATGTTGCGCGAGGCGTGCGTGGTGAGGGTATCCAGATGCCCGGTAAACCCGCGTTCCAGGTCGCCGATGATCTGGTTGCGCAGCCAGCCCAGCGGTCGGATGTCCGTTAACGGAAGTTTGTGGAACAGGTGCTGTGCCATGTGCAGATGGCTCCTTGGGGGTGTGGATGCTGACCGGATGCAGGCATGAATTCTAGCGCGAAACTGCGCGCCCGCCAACGAAACCCGGACACCCTATGTCGCACGGGCGCGTTTTGGCGGGCGGTTCACCAACGGGCACCAATGCAGCCCTCACCCCCTGCCCCCTCTCCCACGCAGGGGCGAGGGGGAAATACCGACGGTGGCTTTGCCAGGGGAACAAGTCCCCTGGCTAGTTTCTGTCTGGCAGCGTACCGCCTGGACACCCACTAAAGTGGGTAGAGGGACCTGGACCGCCCCTACGAAATGACGGTGTA
>CAZQIJ010000310.1:1420-5697 GCA_964592955.1 uncultured Anaerolineaceae bacterium | reverse complement strand
CGCTGCGCGACCTCACGCTGGACGCCTTCCAGGAACGCGCCGCCGGTCTGGATGCCGTTACCATGCGCCGCGCCCGCCACGTGATTACCGAGAACGCGCGCACGCTTCAGGCCGCAGACGCGCTGGCGGCAGGCGATGCCGTCCACATGGGCCACCTGATGGATCAGAGCCATGTGAGCATGCGCGACGATTTCGAGATTTCCACCCCCATCCTGGATACGCTTGTGGCGTGCGCCCAGGCGCACACGGCCTGTTATGGCGCGCGCATGACCGGCGGCGGTTTTGGTGGGGCAGCGGTGGCGCTGGTAGACGCGGCACAGGCGGACGATTTCGCCAGCGTCGTGGGGGCGTGCTATCACACCGCGACCGGCAACTTCGCCCAGATCTACATCTGCCGCGCGGAACAGGGCGCGTCTATCTTCAGGGTGTTCCAGGCAAATAATTAGCCCACCCCGGCCAGATCATGGAAACACAAATCAGCGGTGCCCCATGCAGGGCGGGGACATTGCCCCGTCTGCTGTACTGGGCACCGCTTGCGCCGGGCGGGAACATTGCATCGTCCGCTGTACTGGCCACCGCTTGCGCCGGGCGGGGACATTGCATCGTCCGCTGTACTGGGCACCGCTTGCGCCGGGCGGGAACATTGCATCGTCCGCTGTAGTGGATGGATGATGTTGCTGGAACAGCCGCAGCGACACACGCTGAGCGCAGAACCGCATCAGCGCGCACGGGGGTTGCAGCGCTGCATCCCCATCCCCGGCATGACGATGCGCACCCTTGCTGATGACAGGTGTAACTTTGACACAACCTCGTTTTTCAACTACGCTGTGAGAAAGAGATGAGGAATCGGTTGTGTTCCCTTATTTGCTGCTCATTATTGGACTTACCATCGTCTATCGTTATTTACTGCGCCCGCTGCTTATGACGCTGGGGGCTTCTGCCGCCGAAATCGACATGACACTGCCGGGCGATGAACTGCTGCCGCGCACTCAGCGCACCTCAACCCGCGCCATCACCATCCACGCCGCGCCAGAGTCCGTTTGGCCCTGGCTGGTGCAGATCGGCCACCAGCGCGCCGGGTTCTACAGCTTCGCGCTGTTGGAGCACATGATCGGGCGGGCGACCCACAACGCCCATACCCTCAATTACGACTGGCAGGAGATGCAGGTCGGCGATCTTATCCCTATGGGGCCGGACGGCAGCCCACAGTACCGCGTGCTGAAGCTGCTGCCTGCGCAGGCGCTTGTGCTGCGCGCCGCCGATCCGATTACTGGAAAATGCTTCGACAGCGTGTATGAAGGCCGCTATACAGACCTCACCTGGACGCTCTACCTGTATCCGCACGCGCACGGCACGCGCCTCGTCATGCGGCGGCGCGTCGTCCACGACAGCGGCACCTTCAGCCGCATCTTGTGGAACCTGCTGGACGTGATCAGCGCGGTGATGGAATGGGGGATGCTGCGCGGGATCCGCACCCGCGCCGAACGCGGTTGGGAGCGCGCCATCGCCTGAGCAGGGGGCGCACCGCATGGCTGTGATGTGAATACAGGGTGCTTTAACCACCCTGTATTTTGTTTATGCGCCAGGCCGCTTTCTGGATAATTCCTGGTGGGCTCGCCTTTCTTATAGTATCCTTGCAAGCAGACAGCAAACCGTACTTAACACAGGAGCAGATTGATGGGCGTGCAGAACACGTGGTTACTGGAGAACTGGATCGGCTATTTTCTTCTGGACGGGCAGTTGACCCTGGAGGACATCAAGCGCTGGTTTCAGATCAGTGTCGAGATGGATGTCACGGTTCCAGAAGGGCGGCTCGTCCACACGGTGGTCAACCTTTCGCGGCTGGATGGACTCCCTAAGCTCAGTGAACTGACGAACAAGGACTTATGGAAGCGTCCCCAGCGGCACGGGTGGCTGATCTTCGTTATGGGCGACAATGCAGGGGTGAAGTTCCCGGCGGGGGTCATCGCCCAGGTGATGGACCTGCGCCACCGCTTCTTTGATACCTTTGAAGATGGCCTCGCGTTCCTTCAGAAGAACGACTCCGGTCTGCCGGATATATCGATGCTGAAACCACCGTTCTAGCCGCATCCGCGCGCATTTCTCTGCCGTGTGCTGGCGGGCGCTGCAAACGCTGGCACACGCGTGTTCTGCCCCATGCCGTCCTGCCCCATATCGTCATGCCCCATGCCACCTGCTCCACCGGATCTGCTCGTGACGGCTGCTGACGCGCTATAATCGGGACACCAGGCAGCTTGGAGGCGGCACATGGCACAGGTCTTTATTTCCTATTCCCGGCAGGATTCCGCGTTCGTCCATCAGATCGTTGACCGCCTGAAGGCGCAGCAGCGCGATACCTGGGTGGACTGGGAAGACATCCCGCTGACGGCGGACTGGTGGCGCGAGATCTGCGGCGGCATCGAGGCTGCCGATACGTTCCTGTTTGTCATCAGCCCGGCTTCGGTGGCCTCTGCGGTGTGCAACCTCGAAATCGCCCACGCCCTGCGCCATCACAAGCGCCTTATCCCCATCCTCCACGTGCTGGCAGACGAAAAACAGGCCTTCGCCGCCATTGCGGCCCAGTCGCTGGATGATCACCTGCACAAAACGCTGGAAGGCCGCGACCTCCTGACCATCGCGCGCGATAACTGGAGCGCGCTCGCCCGCCATAACTGGTTGTTCTTTGCCGAAGACTCCGACTTTGACGCCAGTTTTGCGCGCCTGCTGCACGCCATCGATACCGACCTGGACCATGCCCGCCAGCACACCCGCCTGCTCGTCCGGGCACGCGAATGGGACGCGCGCGCCAGAAACCCCAGCTACCTGCTTTCTGGTGACGACCTGCGCGCGGCGGAGCTGTGGCGCGCCGCCAGTGCAGACAAACAACCGCAGCCCACCGACCTCCAGAACCAGTACCTGCTGGCCAGCCGCCAGGCCGCCAACCGGCGCGCTGGCACGCTGCTGGCCGGCGTGATGGTGGCGCTGGCCGTTTCGCTGGCGCTCACGGCGCTGTCGCTGCTGCTCTTCCGGCAAAGCGAGCAGCGCGGCGCAGAGGTCGCCATGCAGGCCACCGCCGCCCGTCAGAACCTCGTCACCTCCTGGGAGGTGCAGTCGCGCTTTCTGGGTTCGCTCGGACGCGGCCAGCTCGACCAGGGCTATCTGCGACCGGCGCTGCTGCTGGCGCTGCAAGGGCTGGAAAATTACGCCGAGGGCGTCTCCCCGGCGGAGAATCACCGCCTGCTGCTGGACGCGCTGCGCCGCCCCGGCGCGGAGTGGATGCGCATGGCGCACGACGACGAAGTCCTGGGCGTGGGCTATTCCCCGGACGAAACACGCCTGCTGACCTGGTCGCTGGACGGCACAGCGCGCGTGTGGAACGCCGCAGACGGCGCGCCGCTGCTCACGCTGGTCCACCAGGCTCCGCTGGGCGGCGCAGCCTGGAGCCGAGACGCCACCCGCATCATGACCTGGGCGGATGATGGCGCAGTCACGGTGTGGGACGCCGCCACTGGCGCGACGATCTCGCTGGCGCGCCACGCCTACCGCGTCGTCGGCGCGGCCTGGAGCCCAGACGAAACGCGCATCCTGGCCTGGGCCAACCGCACCACCGGCAATGCCCCCGCGCCAGATTCGCTGGCGCGCCGCTATGTCGTCAGCATCTCAGACGCACAAACCGGCGCAATCCTCACCCAGATCCGCCCAGAGTGGTTCCTCTACCCGTCCTACTGGCTGGATAACGCGCGCATCCTCACCCACATTCGGGGTCGCCTGCTGCTGTGGGACGCGGCCACCGGCCAAACCATCCGCGATCTCGCCACCACGCCACAAGAAATCCTGTTCAGCAGCATCGGCCTCAGCCCAGATCACACCCAGGTCGCGGCGCTCGATGGCCTGGGGCGCATTCGCATCTGGTCGCTGGAAACCGGCGCGCTGCGCGACCTGGCCCAGCTCGACATGTCTGATGACGGCGTCGCCTACGCGGTCGGCTTCGGGCTGGCAGATTACGCGCTGGACCTGCAATGGACCGCCCAGGGCACGCTGCTGGTGCTGGGCAGCACCCGCTCCTGGCTGTTTGATGTGGACGACGGCAGCCTCATCGCCAGCGAGAATTTCGCCCCGGTGGGCACCCTCATGGGTGACGCAGGCTCAGGCCTCATCAGCGGCGCGCGCTTCGATGCCAGCGGCGACACTGTGCTGCTGTGGGGCGACGCCTTCTTCGCGCTGCGCCCCACAGCCCCGCAGCCTGGCGCCCCAGACGCCCCCACAGACTTCAATAC